>NZ_JAQMUE010000080.1 GCF_028330985.1 Roseofilum reptotaenium CS-1145
GGAGAAGTGTCGGAGATAGAATGGGCGTTAAATCTAGCCAGTCAAGCGAATATGACCCCCGAAGAATTTGAAATAGTAGATCGGCGGGGGATGATGCTGCAAGATGAAAGAGGAAGAATCACTTATGCCGAAGAAAAAGGAGGAAAACGATTAATTATGCGTTTACTTAAAAAACGTTTTGGAGAAATTCCAGACGAGATCAGCCGCCAAATTGAAAGCTTATCGATTGAAAACTTAGAAGATCTAGGAGAAGAAATTTTAGACTTCAAGGGTCTCGAAGATTTAGTGAACTGGCTAAAAGGTTTCTAATTTAAAGTTCCACATTAACACTAAAATAAAACCCATCATCCTGGGCATTATTTCCTCGGTCAGGTAGATCGATAAGGGGATAGCCATAATCTAAGCGGATATTCCATCCAGGAGCTACTTCCCAGAGTAATCCGACTCCCACACCCATTAAAAAGTTCTCAGAGGCTAAAACATTAGGATTGCCTTGGCTATTCCAAACTTGACCAAGATCGACAAAAGGAGCAACCATTAGAGTGGGTTGACCTTTGGTATCTCGTTGTATGGTAATTCGGTCTTCGATGGAGATTAAAAACCCATTATCTCCAGAACGGGCATTTTGTCGGTATCCTCGAACAGATTGACCGCCACCAATCACATATTGCCGTGAAGGAAGTAAGCTAGTTGTGGCCAGTTGTAGGTCTCCTCGAATGGTGAGTAAATGATGGTCTCCTAACCGTTGCAAGCGCTGTAAACTTAGGAGCCAACTAAAAAAACGGCTATCGGGAGTTGAGCCGGGATTCAGGGTTGCGCCAAAGGCATCAATTCCCAGATAAAATTGCGATCGCACTCCCAAAATTCCGTTCGCATCCCGACGCAAGTATTCCTGACCAAAGCGAATGGCGCTACTGCGGGTTCTTCCGCGATCATCTGGTCCCGATCCAAAGCCAAACGGAACATCCCCTAAAAACGTTTGCCCGCGATGGTGGGAAAATCCGAGAGAGAGGGCGAACTCTTGACGGGGAGAGCGGATCAGGGGTTGGCGATAGTCAAATTCATAGCGTTGGGTTTCGCCGCGAATTCCCAAATCTTGCAGTTGAATATTACTAATTTCATTATTATCGGGTAGAAATTGAATACTCAACGATCCATCCATGGCATTGATGGGGATACGGTAGGCAAACTCATAGCGACTGGTCTTGGCGTTGTTCGTGGTACGGTTATAACCAATGGTGGCGCGATCGCCTAAACCACTCAAATTTTGATATCCGACTCGAAACCCGATCCGCTCCGATCCCACACTTGCAGGTGAATAGTTATCTGTAAATAAATTAACGGTCAGCGGTTTTTTTAAGCTCACCCGCACCGTCAATTTGCTCTGACCAATACCCGATCCAGGTTGCAAACTTGCTTCTACACTCTCAAAAAGAGGATCGGTTTTGAGCAGTCTTAATTGATTTTCCAAGGAAGCACTATTTAACGGTACTCCCGCCATTCTGCGAATCCGACTGGTAATATAACTTGGATTTAAACGGCCTGCCCCTTCAACAACAATATCTTCTAAACGGCCTTCAATGACTTGAATTTCGATAACGCCATTGTCCACCACTTGATCGCCTAAAATTGCCCGACTATTAATATAACCCCCATTCAAGTAGAGTTCTGTAATTTTATCGGCCGCCTCCCTAAGCTGATCTAAAGTTTGGGACTTACCCTCATAATTGGCAACAATTTCCTTCAGTTGTTCCTGACTGAAAATCGTGCTTCCCGTTACTCGAATTTCGTTTACCTCAATGGGTTGAGTGCTTTGGGGAGTCTCCGTATTTTGCGAGAGGGGAGAACATTGGGGAGAAAGATCTATCTGTTCAGGAGCAGAGATCGCAGCACACAAGGTAGGATCGTCTAGAGGAGCAATCGGGGAAAAACTCCAAGAGAACGATTCAGGAGCAGAGATCGCCTCTAGGGGTTCAGGAACAAATTCAAACTCAGGGGAAATGGGGTCAGATCCAATTTCCAATGTATTAGGAGTCCTGGGGGAACTCGCCCAACTCGGAGCCATCAGGAACACTAAGGTACTCACAGATAGACTGGAAATAAATAAGGCACTCCTCACACTACAGACCTCATGAGATAGGGGTTGACGTTTGCGGTAGATTGCAGGCGATTTAGCAGTAATCCTAATAGATTAGGTTCTTGCAGAAATCAGGCAATAGGCACGAATAGCAATAGACAATAGTCATAAGAATAGAGGATTACTACATCACTATTCATATTCTGCCCACTTATGCAAGAGGTCTATTGAATTTCATTGGGATCAATGCCTAATTCCTGGAGTTTAGCCGCCAGAAGGGTTGCTCGATGCTCTGCTTCCTCCGCTCGTTGTTGCTCCTGCTCGGCTCGTTCGCGTTCCTGCTGTGCCTGCTCTTCTCCAGTGGGTAATAAATTTCCTTCTCTATCCCACCAGCGCAACCAGGGTAGATCGACATTTTGATACCGCCCTTGCCAAATCCCCAATTCTACACCCATTTCCGGAATGACAAAATGGCCGCGTGAGTTCGGTGAGAGTAATTGATAGCTTCCATTCACTAAATGATACACTTCTACATTGGACTTTGTGACTTCGTAAATTCCATAATAGGCTGGCTTAATGACTTGTTCATACACCCAAAATTTACCGAAAAGAGGAGTCCGATCGCGTTCTTCTGAAACATTTCCGCACACGAACTCCAAGGCAATTTGAGGGTGAATCAATTCTTTCCACAGAACATAGGAGCGACGCATTTGCCCATCTAGAGTAGCGGGTACATTAGCTACATAAAACCAATCGGGAGATTCGGCTCCTTTTTCGGGAGGATGGGTTAAGTGCCAGTAAATTCCACTATCTTGACCAATGCAATAATCACGTTCTGGATGAAGTTGGTCAAGAATTGGACGAATGGATTCCGTCAGTAAGATGCTTTGGGGGAGTTCTTGGAAATTTTTCACGAAGGAGCCATCCTCACAAGGCAGTTGAGTATGATCCGGGAGGAGATCGAAGTAGTCTTCCAAAATCGAGTTATCTTCACCAGGACCTTGAGTGCGATCGGGTAAGGGGGTAAAGCGTTCTGTAGAAGTCATAGCTCAGAGGTGCAGTTTTGTCGATCGCTTCTACCGTAGCGCAAACCTTAGAACTTATGCCAAGAAGAGAGGGTTGAAACCATGATATACTAACCCAAGAATATTAAAGTTTTATGTCGAATCTGGTTCTATTTTGGCATCGACGCGATTTAAGGGTTAGGGATAATTTAGGGTTAAGCTATGCCCAATCCAGAGCGAATCTTTTAGTGGGTTGTTTTTGCTTCGATCCACAAATTTTGCATAGGGATGATATTTCACCGATCCGCCTACATTATCTTTTAGGCTGTTTACAAGAGTTACAACAGCACTATCAACACCTTAAGCATCCGTTTCTGTTATTGCAAGGTCAACCGGAGCAGGTAATTCCTGATGTTGCTCGGGATTTAGGGGCGATCGCGGTGGTTTGGAATCGGGATGTGGAACCCTATAGTCAACTGCGCGATCGCCGAGTGACTGAAGGCTTAAACGAAAGAGGAATTGAGGTTAAAACAGTTTGGGATCAGCTTTTAGTGGCTCCAGAAGCGATTCACACACAAGCGGGAAATCCCTATACGGTTTATACTCCATTTTGGAAGAACTGGCAAGGACAAAAAAAGCTCAATCCAGTCTCCGATTTACAACCGGGAGAAGGGTTAACTCAATCCCAGAAAAAAGCGTTAGATCGGGTGGAGGTTATTGATTTTCCGAGTTTGAAAGATTGGGGATATTCCGAGCCAGAGAAGTTATTCATTACACCAGGAGAGCGTGCGGCTCAACGGCAATTGGAAGAATTTGCCGATCGCTCCCTGGAAACCTACGAGCAGCAACGCAATACTCCCAGTATAGACGGCACATCGAAGCTCAGTGCTGCCTTAAAATTGGGAGCGATCGGCATTCGCAGGATATGGCAAACGACTCAAGAGGCGATCGGCAAAGCTGCCAGCGATCGAACCCTTAAAAACATCCAAACTTGGCAACAAGAACTAGCCTGGCGAGAATTTTACCAGCATGTACTCTACCACTTTCCCGAACTCGCTGATGGGCCGTATCGATCGCCATTTAAATGCTTTCCTTGGGATAATAACCCCCAACAGTTCCAAGCTTGGTGTGAAGGAAAAACCGGCTATCCCATCGTCGATGCCGCCATGCGTCAACTGAACACAACTGGATGGATGCATAACCGGTGTCGGATGATTGTTGCCAGCTTTTTAACCAAGGATTTAATCATTAATTGGCAATGGGGAGAACAGTATTTTATGCAGCATCTCATCGATGGAGATTTAGCCGCCAATAACGGGGGATGGCAATGGAGCGCATCGAGTGGTATGGATGCCAAACCCTTACGAATTTTTAATCCTGCCACTCAAGCACAAAAGTTCGATCCAGAAGCCCAGTATATCCGCCAATGGTTACCGGAACTAAAGTCAGTTCAAACCAAAGATTTAGTAACGGGGAATATTCCCCCTTTAGTCCGTCAAGCTTGCAATTATCCCTTACCCATTGTCAACCACAATCAACAACAACGGGAATTTAAACAACGTTATCAACAAGTGAAAGAAAATTTATCGTCACGTGTTGAACTTTAGCGCTATGGCAGCTCAGAGCGCTAAAGTTCAATAACCAACCTCCTTAAATTCCACTATTCCAAAGATCGTGCATAAAATACATCTGTACCGGATCTAGCTTTCCTTGCTGAACTAAATAATTGAAGAAATAAAGGGTCGCTATGCGGACATCATCTTCACTAGCTTCTTGCTCTGGTGTAATATCGTGGTGAGTCATATGAGAAAGCGTGCGGTAATTTTCCTTCACCTTAGACAGATTTTTAATTTTGACTCCCAATTGATATAACTGCATAAACGCCAAAAATTCCACAATCGATTTACGGATTTTTGCTTCCACTTCCCCCGGATTCACAATTTTATTCTTCTCAATTTTACCATTCAGTCCTTCAATGATAAACTCTCGCACTTGACCACTGTAAACTCCGCGATCGTAGGCTAAAATAGCTTCTGAAATCTTGAGTCCATAGCGAGGTTTACGGAATCCAGGAATTCCCGGATCGGTCCGTTTATTAACCATATATCCAACGCGAAATGCAGCCACATTAGCGACTAGGTCGAGTTCAGATGCATCCGCTTCTAAAGCCTTATAAATGGTTGGGAATTTTCTGGAGCGAAAATCAAGAACGGCTTGGGCTAAATCGCCACTCCAAGAACTATGTTTAGCGGTCCAAGCGGTCGTAAAATTGAACCAACTGCCCAAACCCGGAAGTTGAATTTGATCGGACAAAGAAGCAATGAAATGGGCAAGATCTGTATTGTGAGCGCATAATGATATGGTGGTATCTAAGCGATTATCAATATATTCAACATCTGACAAAATTGCCCAACGGAATAGAGAACTTGTATAAGATTTGCGGGTATAGCGACGCAATTCATTGGCTATCTCATAGGGAGAAGCCTGAGGATATTGGATTTCCAAATGCTCCACAAAAGATAGCATTTGCAGGCGGTTGTATTCCAGAGAAGAGGTTAGAGTATTCATAGATGCAGACGTTGAATGATGGAAATAGATTATACTTGATCGTCCTGATGATGCAGAGAGTGTTCAACTCGACGGATAAATTTTTTCAGTTGAACAATTCTCTTGCGTTTTTTCCGTTGTTGCTCTAAGGGTTCAGACGGTGAGTGGAACGTTTTGGAATGACTCCAAGATCCTTCACCAGTATGGATAGCATGACGACGAGGACGAATCGTTGTGCCATAGCGGTTCGCCCAAACTTGAGTAAATTCTGCACCAATGAGTAAGATTTGCGCAGTAAAAAAGATCCATAATAGTAAAACCACAAATGAGCCAGCAGCTCCATAAAAGGATTTGACGCTACTGTGTCCCAAGTATAAACTAATTCCCCATTTCCCTAGGGTAAAGAGGATAGAGGTTAGGGTAGAACCCACCCAAACATCGGCCCAAGAAACTTTGGCATCGGGCAAGATTTTATAAATGGCTCCAAACAGAAGAGTAACAACAATAAAAGAAACCAAAAGTTCAGTCGATCGCCAAACATTAGCGGGGGTATCCATCCATTGATCCAGCCATTCACTCACGCCAGCTAGAACGGAACTAAAGACGAGGGAGACGAGCAGGAGAAACCCGATCGCGATGATCATTAAAACGGATAGAACTCTAGCCATGAGAAAATTCAAGAAGCCGCGTTCAGGTTTGGGGGTAACGCCCCAAATAATATTGAGGGCGACTTTGAGTTGAGCAAAGACCGTAGTTGCGCCAAAAAACAAAGTAGCGATCGCCACGACAGTCGCCATCAGACCCGACTGGGGTTGATAGCGTTCGCGAATCAAGGTTTGAATAGATTGAGCGGCTTCTGACCCAATAAACTGTTGCAGTTGAATCGCCAGTTGTTCTTGTGCGGCTTCTTTGCCGATCGCAAAGCTGGCTACGGCAACAGCAATAATCAGCGTGGGAGCTAAAGAAAACACCATATAATAGGCTAGGGCTGCTGCCAGGATGGGAACCCGGTCTTGCCGCCATTGCACAAAGGTTTCTTTGAGTAATCTCCAGATTGCGTAGAGTTTCACAGGACTGACGCAGAAAGAACTCGAGTACACTACTATAAAAGCTTATCTGTCCCTATCCGGCTAGTGTTTTAATTGCCTTGATTTTAGGGGAGCCGGGTGTAGAAATTTGTTAAAGTACGGCTGAGGTATGCAGCACAGACTCCAACAATGAGAGCAATAATTAAAAGACCATGGCAATGGGTGAGCTTGTCCCTAATCATCACGGTCTTGATTATGGGGTTGCAAGCTGTCAAACCAATACAGGCGAACCCTCCAAAAGCGATCGATGAAATTCGAGGCGTTTGGTTAACGAATGTCAGTAGTGCCGTTTTGTATAGTCCTTGGGGCATCGATCGGGCGATCGCCCAACTATCCCAACTCAATTTTAACACGATTTATCCGGTGGCCTGGAACCGAGGCGTAACGTTTTACCCCAGCGATACGGCCAAAGAAACGATTGGTCGCCAGCAAGATGTATTGCTCAATACCATCCGTTTTCGTCAGGATACCCTAGAAGAAATCATTACTCTGGGTCATGAGCAGGGAATGCGAGTAATTCCCTGGTTTGAGTATGGGTTTATGGCTCCCAAAAATTCTTTGTTGGCGAAACGCCATCCCAGTTGGTTAGCCCAAAGTCGGGATGGGCAAGCTTTGAATTACCATGGTAAATATGGTTTAGATTGGCTTAATCCTCTGCATCCAGAAGTCCAACAATTGTTGATCGATCTGATTGTAGAAGTCGTGACCCGTTATGATGTGGATGGCATCCAACTTGATGACCATTTTAGTTTACCGGTGGAATTAGGATACGATCCTTTTACCCTGTGGCTTTATCAACAGGAACATAACGGAGAGATTCCGCCAGAAAATTATCAAAATGAGGCATGGATGCGTTGGAGAGCCAATAAACTGACTGACGTGGTTAAGCGGATTCATGACCGGGTTAAAGAAATTAAGCCCGATTGTATTGTGTCCCTATCGCCTAATCCCCGCGCATTTGCGTATCGCAATTATCTACAAGATTGGCAAACTTGGGTCGAGGCGGGTTTAATTGATGAGTTGGTGATCCAAGTGTATCGGAGTGGGATGGACAGTTTTCTGCGAGATTTACCCGATCCGGTAATTCCGAAGTTACAGCAGAAGATTCCAGTGGCGATCGGTATTTCTACTGGAACAGTGAGAACACCTATCCCCTTAAATTTAATAGAACAACAAGTCAATGCAGTTCGCGATCGCGCTTTGGATGGCTTTTCATTCTTTTATTGGGAAAGTTTGTGGGGATATATTGCCCCAGAATCTCCCCAAGTTCGCCGTCGAGGACTCCAGGAGATTATTGCCAAAACTGAGTAATCTCCCCCATTTCCTGTTCCCTATTCCCTACCGCAAAGCGCTATAATTCCCCCATGATTGGATCGGGTTTTGGAATTCAATGGACAATCAATACCTTCATCGGATTTCTACTGAGTCTGTTGCTGATTGAAGTTGGCGAACGACCAGATCTGGGAATCGCAGAAGGATTCATTGGCGGCGCGATCGTTGGCCTGATGCAATTGATCGTGGTTCTACCCCACTTCAAACAGGCTCGCTGGTGGATGGTCATCAGTGCTCTCTGTTGGGGAATTATGGGCTGGAGTGACTTAGGGGCAATGGGTTGGATCGCCCCTAGAACCCTAGATATTTCTGTGCGCTTGCTCTATGGTCTTTGGGAAGGAGCTAAAGTGGGGTTTGTTCTGGGTGTGGGCCAATATATACTCCTTTCCCACGAAGTTCCCCAAGCCTGGCGTTGGATTATTGCCAGTACCATTGATTGGGCGATCGCCCTAGCCTGTGGTTGGGCACTTGGAGGTCTCCTCCGGCTTCAATTTCGTCTATTTCTTGGTGACGTAATCGGTTTAGGATGTGTCTGGTTAATTGTGGGAGGTTTAACCGGTTTTGCCCTCACTTTATTGTTGAATCGCCGCAAGTCTTGAAAGAAGTTTTAAACTTTCTTATAATTAGGAAATAGGGATATCTAACATAACAAAAACTAAGCGATCGCACTCATAAGAGCAAGGAGTTAATCATGGCACGCGGACAAATGCGCCTCAGAAAACGTTCAATGGCCCCCTCTCAAACTCAGAAGAAAAAGGGCGCTCTGCAAGCCAAATCTAACTCCATGTCACAGAACGGCGAGGATCAGAATATGGCCATAAGCAAAGATTCGCCGCTAGCGCGTAGCGGCAATATTTTAAAACGAATGATTGAGCGAGACCAGCAGCAAGGGCAAGGAGAAACCACCCAAGACACTCAACCTAAGACCCCTTTAGCCATACAAGCCAAATTAGAAATTGGCGACCCCCAAGACTCCCAAGAACACCAAGCCGATAATGTAGCTCGCCAAGTCGTGCGTTCAATTGGCCAAACTCAACGCCCTCGTCAGAGCCTGCAACGGCAAGTCGTGAATTTCTGGAACGGACCCAGCATTCAAAGAGACGGCTCAGGAATCGTCAGTGGAGCCGCTTCACCCGCATTTGAATCGAAACTTCAGAGAGCAAGAGGAGGAGGACAACCCTTACCCCCTAACTTCAGGTCTCAGGTAGAACCCGTGATGGGGGCAGACTTTAGTGGAGTCAGAGTCCATACCGATACTCAGTCCAATACCTTAAACCAGACCATTCAAGCCAAAGCCTTCACTACCGGACAAGATGTATTTTTTAAGAGTGGAGCATATAACCCAGGCAGTCAGGGAGGACAGGAGTTAATTGCCCATGAATTAACCCATGTTATGCAGCAAGGAGGAGCAAAGCCACAAACAGCTCAACGCAAACCAGCAAAACGTTCCCAGTCGCCTGAGAAACTCCAGACTCGTGTCGGAACCTCAAGCTCTCCAATTGTGCAACGTTATGCTGATTTTACATCCCGGCTTAACGGACTCGAACCAGCACCCAAAAATGACGTAGATCCCGATAGTGCAAAACGAACTGCATTCACAGCATTACAGGGGTATCTTGGAAGTCAGAATGGGGCGATTGTCGTTAAGGGGAGCAACGATAGAGAGGCTTGGGCTACTGAAAAGATAATCGAATCTTCTAATGAACAACTAGAGGCTGGCGGATCTTTTGTTATGCTCAAACAAGGAAGTGTATTCTCTAAGCAAAATCATTTAAATACAGCCTACAATCAAGAGCTACCCGATCTTTACAAGCTAAAACCCGTATGGAACCCACGAGAAGAGGCTCAAAGTAAGGAGAACGTACACTATCGCGCCCAGCAACAGAACTTGGGGAACCCAGTACCTTCACCCGAGGAAGAACGCAAGATGAAAGAGCAACAGCAACGCCAACGGCAAGGGCAACGGCGTGCTCCAGCTCCAGCTCCAGCTCCGATTCCTAATCAAGATGGCTCAGATGTAGCTCCGATTCCTCAAGCTCCGATTCCTCAAGCTCCGCCGATTCTTAATCAAGATGGCTCAGATGTAGCTCCGATTCCTCAAGCTCCGATTCCTCAAGCTCCGATTCCTAAGCAACAAGAAATACGTCATGTAGAGCTTGATGGGCAGCAGCTAGTCAAGCCTGTACTCGACCTATGGAAAGATTGCCGCAAATCCTCTGGTGCTGTAATGGGATCTCAACTAGAGAGAGAAATACGATATGACTTGGGCACAAGGATAAAGAAATTCAAGAATGAGATGCCGAGCGATATGCTTACCCAGATCAATTTTGATTTGCTTACGGAATGGTTCAAAACACATCCACCGAATCAGGAAGAGGCTAAAACGCTCGTCAGGCGTCTGATGCCCCCAGATAAACCTTTGGACGAAACGAACGTACAGGAGATGGCTGATTATAATAAGAGGCTGAAAAAATGGCAGAAGAGGAATAAAAACAACATCTCGGCTGATGATGCCTATTTCGGGCTAGATGATCAAGACGAATTCAATAAGCAGTACGGTCTCGGTAAGTATGCTCTCCCTGATGTAGGAGAAGGCTACGTTATTATATCTGGGCAAAGAGCAACAGATTTTGACGTACACCACAAACATAAAAATCTAGGTAAGGGCCACATCTTTCCTTATCACTGGGGAGGAGTTGTGGCACAAGATGGTAATGATAGATTAACTTTAGAGGCAGCATCTGAGGGAGACGAACACTCCATAAAAGAGGGTTGGACATTTGAGCTTTATGGTACGGAAGAGGGTCAATCGTTTCACGAGAAACATGGTGCCACCGGAAGGTATGGTAACCTGCATCAAACTCTCCGAGTATACAAGCCAACAGAGAAGAAGAAACCGAACCAGTTAGAAGCTCCAGTAATGGGAGGAGGTGGATTTGCACCTATGGCACCTCTGCCTGGAAATGAGAATAATGGTAATGATAAAGCTCCTCTTCCCCCTCCTCTACCTCAATTTGCTCCCATGCCTCCTAATAAAAACGATCTGGAGTAATTGAAGGGGGACTTTGTAAATTGGATCGTATGGGTAAGGGTCATTAGTATTTTGAATTAAGACTAATATACCCTTGCCTTTTCGTTGCAGAAAATAGTTATTTTGACCGTGAATGAGTTCATGCAACCTAACCGTGCTAAATCTAGGATTTTAGAAACTCATCAGCGCTTCTCTCAATCCTTGCTGTGGCGGTTTCAACGCGAGTTTTTTAACCAAGAGGGGGTGAAAGCATGGAATACAGGAAAAGTGCCCCACTATGTCACGAGCAACCCCTTTATCGCTAATGCTTATGGAAAAGTGGTCATGAGTTTCCTGCGTGACTGCGTGCAACATCCCCAAGATCAAATTGACTTTAGTCAACCGGTCTATATTGTAGAGTTAGGGTCTGGATCGGGTCGATTTGCCTATCACTTTCTGAAGCAATTTTTTACGTCCCATTTCAACTCGGCACTGCGCGCAATTCCAGTCAAATATATTATGACGGATTTAGCCGAGCCAAACCTAGAGTTCTGGGATACTCACCCTTCATTACAGGCATTTACCAAAAAAGGATTGCTCGATTTTGCCCGATTTGATATTGAAGGAGATGTAACAGTTAGCCTACGGCATTCTGGAGCGGTTTTGTCTTCAGAAACGCTGAAAAATCCTCTGATTGTTGTTGCGAATTATTTCTTTGATAGCATTCCTCAAGATCTATTCTCGATCCGAGAGGGGAAACTGTACGAAACATTGCTAACGGTTACTGCACCTGAAGCGAATCGAGATCTGAAGGATACTCCTTTACTGGAAAATCTGGATATTACTTACGAAGATGCAGCAATTGATGCCGATCGCTATTACGAGAATCCGGTGTTTAACCAAATTTTACAGGATTACCAAACTTATTTAGGGGATACCACGCTCTTATTTCCCTCTGTGGGTTTGAAGGGGATAGAGAACTTGCGGAAACTGACGGGAGATCGCCTACTTCTGCTCTCTGGTGATAAAGGCTACGGTAGCGAACAAGAGTTGCAGAAACGACCCAGACCGAAACTCTCCTTTCATCAAGGTTGCTTTTCGTTGATGGTGAACTATCCGGCGATCGCCAGATATACGGAATACGAAGGGGGTATGGCTCTGCTTCCCCATCATAAATCCCGCAGTATTGTGATTGGTGCGTTTCTATTTGCACCAGAGATCGAGTGTTTTCTCGAAACGTCCCATGCCTATCAAACGGCGATCGAAGAATCGAGTCCCGATGACTTTTTTATCCTCAAAAAGGCGATCGCACCCCATTTTAATGTCCTCACTCTAGAGCAAATCCTGACTTATTTGCGCTTCAGTCATTGGGACAGTAAGCTCTTTTTCGGCTGCTTTGATACTCTCATGCGAAAAGTTGAAAGCGCCTCGGAGGTCTTACTCCAAGAGCTAACCCGTGCCATTCACCAGATCTGGGAAACCTACTATTTTATTGGCGAACCGGAAGACTTACCCTTCCATTGCGCCATGTTGCTGTATAAAATAGGAGCCTACGAGCGGGCGATCTCCTTTCTCCAATACTCCCTCTGCTTCTACGGTGAAGATCCAGGGATGTATCATAATCAAGCCCAATGTTACTGCAAACTGCAACAGTGGAATAGGGCATTAGAGGTACTCGATAAAGCCTTGGCACTGCATCCAGAATTTACAGCAGCACAAGAATTAAAACAACAAATAGAAGGCAATATCTTGAGAAAAAAGTAAAAATTGCGCCATCTACACTCAGCAGAATGATAACCTAGGATTAACGTCATTTTAAAGTTAGGTTGCTTCAATAATAGAGCGCGATCGAACAATTGGTTGGGTGCTGACTAGGCTGAACTGTTCTTAAACATTTTCACTGATTTTCTTGTAATGACTTTACCTCGCCCCATTTCCTCTGCTTCCCCTCAAGTTCCTCTACGTTGGGTTCTGGTCGTTCCCTTTGTCGTGCAAATTTTTGCGGCTGTAGGATTAACGGGGTATCTCTCCATTCGCAATGGACAACAAGCAGTGAATGAAGTCACGCAGCAGCTCCGGAGCGAAATCTCCAGTCGTATTCAAGAACGGTTAGACTCTTATTTAGAAATCCCTCATTTGGTGAATGCTTTAACGGCTAAAGCCTTTCGTCGCTTCAACCTGTGGAATATAGAAAACATGAGTGCGATGGAAGGTTATATTGCCGAGCAACTGATTCAATTTCCGAATCTCAGTTATCTGGGATTTGGTGGAGAAGAACAGGAATTTGCCGGAGCAGGACGAAATAATGATGGATCTTTAGTGACTTATTTGACTGATCGTAGCACCAATTTTGTCAATGCAGTTTATGCGGTTGATGCTGAAGGAAAGCCAGGGGAATTTATTGAAGAAAAGCCAAGTTATAATCCCACAATTCGTCCTTGGTACCGAATCGCAGTAGAAGCCAATCAAGCAGTCTTGGACAAACATTTATTTAACGTCCGAGAAACATCCCGTTTTTTCTGCGGTGGAACCGTTTTATGATGCCCAAGGAATCCTACGAGGGATCTTGGTTGTCAATTTGAGTCTTTGGCATATTAGCCAATTTCTGCGAGGGTTGAAGATTGGCAAAACAGGACAAGCGTTTATCATTGAACGCAATGGCTTTTTAGTTGCTTCATCTAATCCGGAACAACCTCCTGTTAATGAAGAGGGAGAACCGCAACGTTTACCGGCTTCTGAAAGTCGTAATGAACTGATTCGCATTAGTGTAGCGTCTCTGCAATATGAATTTGGTCGTTTAGAGGCAATTACCGCGCGAAGCGCTGTATCGTAAGGTAAAGGCGACATTTACCTCATACAGAAAGGAGAAAAAAATGACTGTTGTCACCCTACCCAAAATTATGAACCCGGCCTTTGAAAACCGGTACGGGGTTCCGGCATTTAATGCTTTCGATGATATTACGATGGATGGCTTGATTAAGGGGGCTGAGGCATCTCGCTCCCCCTTGATTATTCAAATCTCAGTTAAAACGATTAAATTCTGGGGAGCCAAAGTGATCCAGGATATGTTTAGCAACATGGCCGAACGAGCCTCAGTCCCCGTAAGCCTCCATTTGGATCACTGCCCCGACCCCGAAATCGTTAAAGAATGCCTCCGGTTGGGCTGGAATGCGGTACTCTTTGATGGTTCGGGGTTCTCTTTTGAGGAAAACTTTCGCACCACTCAAGAAATCACCAAATATGCGGCTCAGTACGGCGCTCATGTAGAAGGGGAAGTGGTCGCGGTGGCAGGTGTTGAAGATGACATCGGGAGCGATACCGAAGGGCAACTGATTTCTATTGAACAGGCAATCGCGTTTGTCAAGGAAACTGGGATTTACTGTTATGCACCCGCTATTGGCACCGCACACGGTTTTTACAAAGCGACCCCACAAATTCGCTACGATCGCATGGAGCAGATAGTAGAAGCGACCCAGACCCCAATGGTTCTGCATGGAGGCAGCGGTCTGAGCGATGATGTCTTTTTAAGACTGATTAGTCTGGGTACAGCTAAGGTGAATATCTCCACCGCACTCAAGCAAGCTTACGCCGATCGCTTCCGCACTTACCTCGAAGAGCGACCCACCGAATACAATCCCTTGAAACTGGTTGGGGCGGTCCATAGTGAAGTGATGAAATTGACGCAGCATTATTGTAAGTTGTTTGGCAGCGAAGGAAAGGCATGAAAAAAGCACTAATCTTTGATTGCGATGGCGTGTTGGCTGACACCGAGCGAGATGGGCATTTAGTCGCCTTCAACCAAATGTGGCGCGAACAGGGCATCAATTGGCAATGGAGCCTGGAACAATATGCCCAGAAAGTTAAAATTGGCGGCGGCAAAGAGCGCATGTTCAGCTTGGCCAAAGATGAGGATTTTCGGGCTGTGTACCCGGTTCCAGAGTCGGAGTCAGCCTGGTGGAATATTGTCATGGGTTGGCACAAGCGCAAAACGGAAATTTATAAGCAGGCGATCGCAAACGGGGCAATTCCCGGTCGTCCTGGTGTCAAACGCCTAGCCCAGGCAGCTTTGGCCAAGGGTTGGCTCCTCGCCGTTTGTTCGACTTCTGCGATCGCTTCCGTAGAGGCAGTGCTGCGCCACGTCATGGGGGTTGAACTGGCTCGTCAATTCGCCGGAGTTTTTGCCGGCGATATGGTCAAAGCCAAAAAACCTGCCCCAGATGTTTACAATCTGGCAGTGGAAAAATTGAACTTAGACCCAGCTCACTGTGTAGTTGTAGAAGATACGCGCAATGGTTTGCTGGCTGCCACTGCTGCCCGGATGACCTGTATCGTCACATACAATGAGTTGACCAACAATGAGGATTTCAGTGAAGCGGCATTAGTGTTGTCGGATTTCGGAGAACCTGGGAACGAGGCGATCGCGATCGGTCAAAATCGGACGAATGTTCAACCACAGGGGTATTTTACCGTAGATGACCTGGAGCAGGTTTGGCGCGATCGCCAGGCATAAGAAAATTTTCATCAACGAAAGTCACTTTTGCATCCATCGTAGGGTGGGCAGGTTTGAGCATCGAGTATTATTGGCCCGTTACCCTGCCCTGCGCACCATGGACGCTTGGTACGAGTCCGATCGCCCAGCAAAGCTGAAAGCTACCTTTGGGAGCATGTCACTTTTGCAAAAGAGATAGTAGCGATTATACTAATGTTAAAACGCGATCGTATTCTTCTTTATGAATTTGCAAAGCGTCCCAAACATCAATTTTTTGCTGTAGATCTAACCACAATCTATGACCATTCCCTAAAGCTTTACCAATTCTAATCGCTAAATCAACTGTAATTGGTTGTTTGCCTTGAATAATCTCATTAACGATTTCAGGAGTTACTCCTAGAATCTCTGCAAATTGTCTCTGATTAATCTCTAAATCTTCCAGAATATCTGCAAGAACTTCTCCGGGATGTACGGGTCTTTCTGGTCTATCCTGTATTTTGTTTTGCAATTTTTGTACCATAATTCATTTTCCCTAATTAAATCATCTAGGCTTTTAATGATAATCTTCGAGATTTACCTCATAAGCATTGCCATCTTCAAATTTAAATGTGATTCGCCAATTTGCCGATACTTTAATTGACCAAGTTTCTTTTCTATCTCCTTTTAGTTTATGTAAATCATAACCTGGCAATCTCATATCTTCTAATATTAAGGCTGAATCTATTACCTCTAATCTGATTCTGATTTTCTTTTCAAGATCTGGTGGCACTCCTTTATTAATATTTTCTTTAAACAGTTTGTCAAGGGCTTTATTTTTAAAGGTTTGAATCATTCATTTCATCCTAGACTTAGCTTTTGGTATCGGTTGTTACTGTATTTTTTTAATAAAACAGACTCGCTAGGAGGGAGAAGCTTGCTACAATGGTGTTCGGTTCAGCAAAGGATTGTTGTTGGTGGTTTGTTGGCGGGGCGGGGTATTTGTATTAGATATATCATATCTTAGCATCATCCCAATACAAGTTGTCAATCCATCATCGCAGCCCCATTTGCTGTAATCAATGTATGGGTAGCCTTTGAGCCAAACCAACTCCCGAAAGGGTCTACCTGGTACACCTCCTGGTACACCTCTAGCTCTAAGTTCAAATGAATTGCTGAAGAGGAGTTGCTAAGATGCCAAGAATTTTAGCAACTTCCTTGATGTAATACTCATCCAGATCGATGGCAGCGACTTGGCCATTTAAGGTCAAAAATTTCCACAGTGTTCCGGTCGTGACTGCACCGAGAATTAGACCAATATGATTAGTTGCTGCATTGAATTCCCTCACTGCCACCATCTCGGCAAGGCATTGGGCTAGTCCACCTTTGATATTTTCATTTTTGGCTTCTACTACAGCGATTATGGGTGCTTTTATTTCATAAATCTCTGATGAAGCCGTTAAAATATAATCGCAATAGCCGTGCAATCCCTTTTCTGGTTCGACGCTGAATTCAGTCCCGGAAAAGAAGCCCACTTGCCCCTGAAAGCTGCGCCGAATTTCGAGTAGAACGGGAGCGATAATCAGTTCAGACCGAGCTTTTTCAGTGTTGACTGCATTAGCGAGGGACACATTTTCTGCTAGGGAGATTGCTAGGTAGTCGCTAGGCTGACGTGGTTTGGTTTGAGCAAAAAGATTTTGGCTTTCGTCAAGCTCGAGTCCAAAGGCACTTTGGACGCTGGCAAGGGTTTTAAAGCTGCTGTAGGACATGGGGGGCTATTGAAGGCGTTGAACCTGGGTTCGCGAGACAATTATAGGTTCGGGACAACTGAATTCTATCACTTTGGATATTTCCGTTAAATAAGACTTACCCAAAGTTACCCACACATGGCCATCTTTGGAGCTTACTTCCTGCTTCACTCGCTTTGAAGTCGGCTTCAACCAGTCCACAGGCTAAAACCGTCTAACTGACGGCTTTTTTCAAAACGCCGGAAGCTAGAACCGTATTAGACTGAGAAGCAGTTCGTCGATACTTGTATTTCTCTCATGAACAGGAAAAAACTCAAACAACTCTCTCTAGGACTCCTCACTTTCTTCAGTCTGGGACTTGGCATCATGCAATCTTCTCGTGCCGCAGAGGTGGATAGAAGATCGTATTGCGAGTACATTCCCTATGACCCCAAGCAGGCAGTCACAGCAATGCCCTGTCTGTTTTCCACACGCTCGACATTTGTTGTAGATCGACCAGGCGTTACGCTCCGAATCGTGGGAATCACCTGGTACGACGGAGTTCACTCACGGTTTATTCAAGACACTTCACTCGACTATATGGAGGACGAGCGAGGTGGTCGCGTCTATTGGACGAACACTGATTTTGGGGCTCAGTTCGAGATGGAAGCTGGGGTTGTCAATGTGTATCTGGATGACGAGCGTGGCAACGTATATTGGGAACGTTAGTGTTAGTCAAAAAGTATCGGAGAGAAAGATGGCGCGAAGTAGTTTAGAGAATATAGAACTGGTGGTGCGAACCATCGCCCAAACATCCATTGATAACGAAAAATATTTTACTGAGTTGGATGGTGTGGTCGGTGATGGGGACTTCGGCACCTCCCTGGAAAGCGGCTTTAGTGCCATTTTGTCACAATGGGACGAAATAGATCGCAGTAGCGGTGAGGGTTTTCTGCTCGGATGTGCCAAAATTATCTCCAGAAATATTGGCGGCACGTCCGGTTCAATTTGGCGAGCGGCTTTTCGTTGTGCGGGCAAGAGCATTAACGGTAAAGAAATGCTAACCGCTGAAGATGTTGTCACGATGTTTCGCGCTGCGGCAGATGGAATTATGGATCGCGGGGGAGCGAACCTAGGCGACAAAACCCTGCTCGATGCCTTAGTCCCAGGGGCAGATGCTTTTGAGCAAACAATAGCCAATGGCGGCAATACTCAAAACGCGATCGATGCAGCGGCTAAAGTAGCACGAGAGCAGGCAGAAATTACGAAAGCTTGGGTCGCCAAACGAGGTCGCGCAGCCTACACGGGCGATCGCAGTAAAGATACTTATGATGCTGGTGCAGTAGCTGTAGCTGTGATGTTTGAAAATGTCGCCACTGCCTGGGCGAAATCTTAAGGATCTTAAAATCATTTCTGACTCAGAATGAGCAACTAATGATCTTAAGATCTGACTTACACAGTCAAAGAAATTTAACTGACCTCAAGGGTAAGCTTGATCAGACTCGTGGGGTTGGCACATCAGTGGTCATCAATCGGAGGAAAAAAATAAATGAAGAAATTTGTTAATAATCCCAAGCAATTTGTTCCCGAAATGCTCAAGGGAATCGAGCTGGCTAATCCAGGTAAGGTTAAATATGTCCCCGACTACAACCTGATTATGCGAGCCGATGCTCCCAATGATAATAAAGTCTCGATCATTCAGGGTTCCGGTTCCGGTCACGAGCCAGCCCATGTGATGATTGTCGGCCAGGGGATGCTTGACGGGGCCTGTCCGGGGGATGTTTTTTCGGCTCCGCCCATTGATTATGTCGTCGAGTCTTCCAAACAGCTCAACTCCGCCAAAGGGGTGTTGCATATTGTCAACAACTATACGGGCGATCGAGCGGCTTTCCGCGATGCCGCTGAAGAATTGGAAGATGAAGGAATTACAGTAAAAACTATTTTTGTCGATGATGATGTCGCGGTTAAAGACAGCCTCTACACGGTCGGTCGGCGTGGTGTGGCGGGCAACTTCTTTGTCATCAAAGCGGTTGGCGCGGCAGCAGAAAAAGGCGCTTCCCTAGATGAATTGGTCGCTCTCGGCGATCGCGTCAATGATGTGATTCGTTCTATGGGAATGGCGTTGACGGGCTGCACTCCCCCAGCCAAAGGCGAACCCATTTTCACCCTAGCAGAAGATGAAGTTGAGATGGGTGTCGGCATTCATGGGGAACCGGGTCGAGCGCGGGAAAAATTAACCAGCGCCAATGAAATCGTCGATCGCATGTTGGAAGCTATTCTCACCGATGCCAAGCCAATCTCAGAAACCGAAACCGCTGCCCCCATCTTTAATAATGGCGATGAAGTGGCGTTGATGATCAATGGTTTAGGGGGTACGCCAATTTCCGAACTTTATCTGCTGTATGGCTATGCTCACGAACAGTTGGAAGCCAAAGGTATCAAAGTGTGGCGCAGCTATGTGGGCGAATATTGCACCTCATTGGAAATGGCTGGGATGTCAATTACCTTGTGTAAGGTGGATGATGAGTTGAAAGATTTGTTGTTGGCACCAGCCGAGATTCCAATTCGGGTATTTTAGAGATTTTAGAGATATCAAATGAAGAAACCGGGTTTCTATGACAATTTTTGCAAGAAGAGTGAAGATTTTTCAAAGAAACCCGGTTTCTGTGCGATCGCCCATCAAAACCCATGTTGAGGATTTGCAAGGGTTTTAAAGTGGGTGTGGTCAAAACCCGCCGATCGTTTCTGGGTTCTCCTGTCTGTCGCATCCCCCTATAGGAGCGAAGGATTCGGGCGACAGATTATGGCATAAAAGATATACTTCCTCTCCGCATACTTCGCCCTGCACCCCGCGAGTATCTCCCCGTACCAACTGTTTCTGACCAGACCCTTTTAAATCTGAAATTGCCTGACTGCACCTAAAAAAGGGTTCCCATTATTGTTCCTGAAGTTATTATTGAACGCAGCACCATCTGCTACAAAGCCATTTGACCAATTATTATACTGTTGTGGACGACACCTTATTGTGATGGCATTTGGAGTACACAGGACATCTATCGCGTTGAAAGTTTGGTTATTTATTTTTATGGGTCCAATATAAACCAAGTCACCGTTATATTGCGCAGGAATATAGTAACTAAAATCATTTGGATTCTGGCTATTTTTTCCACCTACTAACCAAATGTTTTGTATCTGTCCCCCGACTTGGTTGTTCAACCATTCCTTGTAGGCATTTTTTTGAATAGTGGAATACCCATCAGGAAATACATGAGCTAAAGTGATTCTTCCATTGTCATGTCTGGTGATGATTCCTGTGCAGCTTGTATATCCAAATGATGCGATCGAATTCTGTCCCTCAATCCAACCATATCCATATATGCCAGGCCCTGTGTTAGCAATTGCAATTGTGTTCCCATTATTCGCATACTTAACCTGTTGGCCACCACCAATTACCACATAATTTGGGCATTGTTGCTGTGGAATGTTGTTATTGACTGTGATTGTTGGCATCTTATCTCTCCTTACTTTTCTAACTAAATTACTAGATATTAGGTCATAGCGTATCGCGAACCAAGCTACGGATGCGCCATTGGCTTTCAGATAGGCTCCCTGCCCCAGGTGCTGTAGATTTGGATAACAACTCCGGGAATTCTCCTCGCTAACAAACAACCACAGAATCTAAGCCGATTCTGGGGCGATGCGGGGCAAGGAGGATAACCATCCGTGTAAACGATCGCCCGATCGCCATCCCGGGTGTTCCTCCAAATACGCCAGCACAGGGCCAAAATTCGTGTGGCAAAGGGCGTTGTTTTCTCTTGCAAGAGGAGCGATCGCATACAATCCAAGTCTTGAACGTCTTGAATGAATAACGTCGCTATCCTTGCTTGCAGCCTTCAGGTTTTTTAGCCGAAGCTTGCAGGACCGAGAAGCTTTTTGCCCTTCTACCCTCAAGACGATCTCAAGGCGCAATTTCTGGATTTTTTCGAGTTAGAGTGTTTTGTCTGATCGCCCATCAAAACCGATGCTGGGACTCGCAGTTTTGCCCACGCGATCTCACGATATTCCAAGCTGGGGCTGTCTTTTCAAGAAAGGAAGGAGCGATCGCCGCTTACATCACAGTCCTAAGCCAGCGATCGCCCTTTATCTCAACAATTCTACGGATTTACGCCTCAAAAAATTTAGCCAATTCCTGAGTCAGAGTTTCTACCATTGTTTGGTCTTTAGCTATCTCTACGGCTGCTTCTTGGGCAATCGTCGTAGCTTCTTCTGGGGGCAAATTCACCAATTCAACCAACTTTTTATAGGCTTCTTCCTCTTCAGCATTAATCAAATCTTCATCAGGAGTACGGGCGCTAGAGGCAATCACTTGATACCCCAATTTCAAAGCAACTTTACGCTCTTCAACTGTCTCTAACTTCGGAATTAACTCCTCCAGAGGCAAATTTTGCATCATATAATCCCGTAACTCTTGTTTCAGTGCTTCCTGTTGTGTTGAGTTTCCGGGAGCAAACAATTGACTAAAGCGATCGAGCATCACATCCACTTCTTCAGTGGCTAACTCCCCATCAGACCATGCCATGGCCGTAACCACACGCAATACATTCATCTGACGGGGCGTAATGGGAGGAGGGGGTGGGGGTTGCACAGCCATAAAATCTCCTTTTGGTGGTGAATTGTAATTTCACATTATTACCATAATCGAGAGGGTATAGGCAATTGGGGAGGCAAAAGGCAAGAAGTAAGAGGGAAAACCCGGTTTTTCCTATTCCCTATTCCCTTTAATTCAGGGTAGAAACCATGGCTGCCACCAACTGATCTGGATTTACGGCAAAGGGAAGATGATGGATATCCGAAGATTCAGCACAGGCGATCGCCGCCGCTTGTCGCAATTGAGCTAACGTCACCTCCGCTAAACCCAAGTCTTCTAAGGTTTTGGGTAAACCAATTTGATCGTAAAACTGAATCAACTGTTGGCGAGCAGAGAGAGCTAAATGATTATTTTGAATCATTTCTTCTAGGCGCAGTTGCACCAAAATGCCATAGGCAACTTTCTCCCCATGGAGAGTTTTATGGTTGGTGCAAATATGAGTTAAGCCATTATGCACGGCATGAGCAGCTACGGTGCGACATTGAGCGCCTCCCAAGCCTCCACTGACTCCCGCCATCAACACGCAAGCATCGACAATGTGTTGCCAGGTCTCGCTGCCAGGATTTTGCAGTCCTTCTAGGGAATGTTGCAAGAGGATATCGCGCAGAACTCTAGCTTGTTGCACGGCAGCGATAATTAAAGTCTGTTCCGAATGACCGCTACTCACAGAAGATTCATACCATTTGGCGATCGCATCTCCAATTCCAGCAACTAATGTCCGCTTCGGAGCAGTGAGCATCAGATTGTAATCTAGGATCAGTAGATCGGGACAGCGCTCTAGAGGAACATCATAGAGAAATGCCCCCTGATTAGAATAGACATTCGAGAGAGCAGTCCAAGCGGCACAGGTTGCTCCAGAAGTAGGTAGGGTAGCGATCGCCAGATGGCATTGATGGGCAACCAGTTTGGCCGTATCTAAGGCTTTACCCCCACCAACACCAATAATAAAATCAGCTTGATGATCGGCTACCGCTTGGCGTAGGGTTTCTAAAGAAGTTTCGCTACAGTCCGGGAGATAGGAAGCCGTTTGAGCCGTTAACCCTTGGTCTTGAAGAACGGGAAATAGACGCTCTTTAATCGCACTCAAAGAGCGATCTCCCCCAATCACCAAGGGACGCTGGCCTAAAGCCGCTAATTCTGGGCCACATTCGTCTAAAATCTGCGATCCTCGGATCACTCGCGCTGGGGCTACATGAATGGTTATCCGACTGGTTACTGGAGCGATCGAGCGCAGCAAAGTTGTAGAGTCAGAAGTTAATGGGGTGGATTGGATCATCTATAGCATCTCCTAATTAAGAAGGATTTAAAGTCTGAAGCCGGTTTAGTTGTTGTTGGTTAATCTCTACTTTAATGTCTCGCTCTTCCTGATAGACCGATTGTTCAGCTTTTCCTAAATAGATCGGTTCGGATATTTGGGGTTCGGGGTGGATAATAGTGCGTGCCAGTACAGTGGGGAGATCGCCCTCTGTTGTCGGTCGCCCATAGGAAAAGAGGTTAATGGCTGCTTGTTTAAGAGTTGCTTCTAATTCCGATTCCGTAATTTGGGGCGGTACGGCAATCACGGTATGAGTTGCACCATTGTCGAACACCAGAGAGTAATGCACCGATCCAGGAACGACAGTTCGGGTAAAGGGCACTAAGCTCAAGGCAAATACACTGACGGTTAAGACTACCATAAACGAACTCACACCGACAAAGCGGAAGCGAAACCCCCACTTGAAGATAAAGCAAAGGACGGTAAAGGCAATAGTGACTCCGGTGGCGATCGCGAACCACTCAGAAGCCTGTAAAAAATCTGCGGTTGTGGGCATGGCAATATTATCTTAAGTTATGTTTAGCCAAAACTTATCATAGGCCATTGAGAGATTCCTGAGTGACGATCGCTAGTGAAATCACAGATGGCGTGGTCGAAGGGGATTTAGCGATCGTCGGGGGTTCCGATCCACTTTGGGTGTGGCAAGAGGCGATCGCGATCGGTACGTTATAATCGCGATCGATATCAAATTCAGATTCTTTTTAAATTATTGGATACAGACTACTATGATGAACACAATCGAGTTAAAAGTAAGTCTACCCCCAGGCTTATCTGAGGATGAAGCAAAAGTCCTTTTAGCCATCAAACTCTATGAAGTGGGTAAGGTATCCCTGGGAAAAGCTGCTAATTTAGCCGGGTATTCTAAGCGAAGTTTTATAGAAATTTTAGGCAAAGATCGCATTCCCGTGTTTGCCTATTCCCCCGAAGAATTGCGCGAGGAAGTTGGGTTATGAATTCAGTAGTGATTACCGATAGCACTTGTTTAATTGGGCTAGAAAGAATTGGCCATCTAGATTTGCTTCCGGCGCTTTTTCAGGAAATTATAATTCCCCAAGTTGTACAAGCAGAGTTTGGGATTTATCTGCCTTGGCTTCAGGTAGAAAAACCATCAGATTTGGGGATGGTGGGGGCGATAAAAATACTGGTTGATGAGGGGGAAGCTGAGGCGATCGCTCTGGCTTATGAAAGAGGATTCCAGATTATTCTGGATGACCGACAAGCCCGATCTGTGGCTAAAAATCTGGGAATTTCTATGATTGGCACTGTGGGTGTTTTAGTTAAAGCAAAACAAGCTGGACTCATTTCATGTCTCAAGCTGCTTCTGGATGAATTACAAGTTAATGGATTTTATCTCACTGAGGCTTTGAAAGTAGAAGCTTTGAAGTTGGTAGGAGAAGGATAAATCGTTGGCAATTGTGAGCGATCGCAATTCCGAGATGGCTGTATACTGAAAGAGGAAAGTATGAAGCGGTGACAAAATGGCAGAAATTATTTTCAAAACCGATAACCCAGAGGGAGTGAGGGAACTGGTTAAAAAGGCGATCTCTGCCGAACTCTGTCGGTTAGAAAACAGCCAAAGACTTGCCAGAAAGCGGCTGGATTATTTTGAAGAGAAATATCAACAGCGATCGAGCCAGTTCCAGGATACACTCGCAGCAGAAGATATGGAAGGTGGAGACTTAGAATATGTCGAGTGGATGGGAGAATATCAGTTTTTTTTAGAACTGGAGGAAAAAATTAAGAGTCTCAAGAGTTTAGAATATGTCAGTCAGGACTTAAGCTTGCACATCCCATAACCATAGAAAATTGAGGTCGGCACAGTCATCGCACTACCCATACAGATCGCTCTACCTGCAATTGTTTCTATTAGATGAAGGTCTTGTTGTCACCACCTGTCCCTCACCAACTGTGGCGCTTTTAAAATTATTCGATTTCAGTTCTCGCACCAGGTTATCAGCTCTAGAACGACTATAAAATGAAGCGACTTGAATTACCCCAAACGATTGATTATAGTAAGCATCGCAGCAGAAATTTTTACTTATTCTCTGAAAATTGCTGGCATTATAATCTATATAAACTGGATACCAAATATTAGTTCCCCCCGCTGATACATCGCCGCAAATACTCAGGGGAAATTTATACATATTTTTTATTTTAGTCGTTTTTATAGATGGATCTTTTTGAGCCAGCAAAGAAAAGAAAAACACTAGCATTGCTACAACAGTTGTGACGCAGATAAACCAAAGCCAAGGATTAGTTCTTTGACCAGCTTGTTTGATTTTTCTTTCGTATCTCTGGTAATTCTGTTCGCTGGAATTCCGGCGAACTGCCTCGGTTCCTTCTTGTAGAGCTTTTAAGACTTTATTGATTCTATTTCGATCGCTCATGTTGATTGAATGGCGTGATTTATGATTTCATGCGCTCTTGACAACAATCACGTAATACTGTAATTGCTTGACTAGCCAAACGGCGATCGTAAAGATGGGGATTTTGTTCAATATGATTAATCGCCTCGGAATATGCCGTTAAAGCATTGATGATTCAGTTGACTCGAATTTGATAATAGATCTGATAAATTTTGGCACCGATTTTCAGGGGTAAGAATCCAGTTCGCGTTCCCCGACTAAGAGTTGTGGTAGTGGAGAAGGCTTCCACAAGGGCTGATGTAACTAATAAGGGACGATCTATAGAAGATAATTCATTGGGTTCATCCAAAATCAATTCTACATCGTTTCCTAAATTTATAGTTTTTCTACTCATTCGATAAATTTTTAATTTTAATTAACGAGCAATACCAGGGTTATATTTTGAAAAAGATGCTGTAGTGGACTGTTTCAGCTAAAATAGTGCTTTGTTTGTAGTAAGCACGAAGAGTGCTTAAAAACCTAGCTAGAGAGTGCTAAAGCCCTCACTACAAACGAAATCTAATGCATCAAATTAGATGAAACAGTCCAGTAGGGTGTGTTAGGCGGAAATAATCTGGTGGAGCGATCGATTCGCCCGAAATCCGCCGTAACGCACCATTGCATCTATATCAGGTCACTATCTTTTAGAGATTTGATTCTGAAAATCAATCCTTAAGTAATTAATAGTGTTATCAGCGAGTTGTGTATCTACACCACCCGACCCCTTTTTAAATTCAATCCACTGAATTGCTTCATTGTAAATCTCGAAAGCTGTTAGAACCCGCATGACACGAATTGAATATTTTAGCTTATAGTATTGACTACCAATTTTTAATGTAGCTTCACGAATTCCTCCAAGAATACCTACACCGAGATCGACTCCCATAGGAATTCCATGTTGTGCAATCGTTAAAGCAGCTTTCGCTTGAACTGCTGGAGTTATGCTTGCTTGAGGCAAGCCTTCTATCATCATTTCAATGCCATCGCCAATTTTTTCTGTAACTACTCCCATTGTTGTGACTCCTTCAGTACATCTATATAACCAATCTGTCCATTTATAGATCGCATTTTCCAGGTCAATCGCCCATATTATGAGATTTCGGTTGTGAAATTTTCGGGTAAATTAAATCTCTGACTTCATCCCAAGCAGATTCTTTGATATATTGAGCTGCCGATTCAGCTAAATCTAGATCGTAAATTCCTTCTTTGGCTCCTTGCTTTATCTTTTCAAAAGCATCTTTGTAAATTTGTAAAGCAGCGATCGCCTGAATTGCATCTAGAGAAAACATGATTTCATAGGCGATGCCCTTAACTTTCAAGCTAAATTTACCTTGGTGAATCTTTTCACCAGCTTGGTAGCTTTGCTTAGTTACCCGCAATAACGTATTACGAACTAAGCTTTCAAAAACTGATTGACGTTCTTCTTCGCTTAACTCTGAAGGAAGGCCTTTCACTGTTAATTGAATTTCATCGGAAACCGGAATCACTTCAGGTTCGATAACGGGTGTCTTGGGCTGGTAGTTCCCAAGTTCTATAACCAATACTGATGAAGTTTTATCGAAACTATCCCAGAGTTTGTCATCAAGTTCCCTGGCCACTAACTGCCGACCATAAGGGCTGCCATCGCGACGGACAATTAACTGATTATTTTCATCCAAAAATAACTGTGCTAATTGGTAGCCTTCGCGATGCTTTTGACAAATCATCACACCCTTAGTAGGGACAGGATTGGATGGCCGATCGCTCTCGAAATAACCGATCGTTGCATCAAAGGTAACCCTGGGCAGAATTTCCGGTACGATCGGAATCTGCGATGAGAATTCTTCAAATCTTTGTATGATTCGCCTTTCATCCTCTGGGGGAATTTTTTTATGTTCCGAAGACGATTTTTTAAGCCACTTAGGAAATCTCATTGCTTAATTTCCTCCAAATGATTTTCTTCAGATAGCGGTTCTCGAACGGCTGAAGTACAGATTATTGATGGATTCCAGCCTTCGCGGGAATGACAGTACACAGTCAAAGGCTTGAAAAACGCTATAGACCGATCGCCCCATTTATCTAGCTAACCATAGTAATAAAACCCAAAAATATATAGTTTTACTTAGCTATCAATCCGGGCTTGGCGATCGGGCAAGATTGCCAATAATCAGTATAGATTATTACTATTACTGATTATTTCGTCTGACACCATCCTTTATCCGGAGGATTTTGCCCGCCCAAAATCTAGTCTAGACAAAATATTCCCGATCTGTCATTTAGTCAAAACTAGGAACTACGCTAGAATATGACTAAGAAAAATTTTCAACGGGAACTTTGATTATGGCTTCTACGGACGATCGCTTTGCCCAAGCCTCGCAGGAATGGGACTTGGAAACTCTCTATGCAGACTTAGCCTCAGCTAAGGGCAAACGGCTCACCCCCACTGAAAAGCTGCACTTGCGGGGTTTGCTTTGCGGTCACAGTCCGGCGGAAATTGCTAATAAGTTGGGTAAAATTCCTAAAGGTGTGGAAGCGGATTTATGTAACACTTTGTATCGCTATGTTAAAAGTTTGGTCGGTAGAGAAAATGGCAAGGTAGATAATTGGCGCAATATTTGTGAATGGCTACATGAAGCGGGATATAAAACTCAATGTTTAGCGCCTCTCTATCAAATCAATGATTGCTTATCTTTGGATTTGGTGGTGAAGAAAGCCAATATAAAAATAGAACAAAATCAACTCCTGATTGACATTAATATTAGACTAGCAGCTCCGTTACCTTCAGAGAATGAAGAGGAAGTGTTAGAAATGTGCGATCGCCCCCCGGAAAACGATTTAAACTAAGCCAACTGGGAGTTACAGCGCTTTGCGCTGTGATGGGGGGATGGGGGGATAGGGGGAACAAACAACAGACTAGGTTAGGAATGTTATCTTAAGTTATGTTTAGCCAAAAGTTATCATAAGTCAAATCCATTAAAAATGAGGGCTTTTTATGTTACGTTCTGAATTATTAGAACAATTACAACAGCTATCTCGCTTAGAGAAGTTCAAAATAATACAGTTTTTAGTGATGGAACTCGCCAAGGAAGAGGGCTTAAGTTGGGCAAATGACACTGAGGCAATTATGACTGCGGTGCATACGGGTAATACCGGTGCAGCAGAACTGATGCAATTACTGGAAATGGAAGCAGAACAAGTGCAAAATGTTTAATGGTCGGCGATATCGTTTTCAGAGGAAACGCGATGAGTTGGGTGCTTTGGCCAATGTTCCTTATCTGCCTTTAAGGCTGAATTATGGCGATCGCTCTGTTGAGGTGATGGGGTTATTGGATACAGGAGCGAGTGTCAATGTTTTACCTTATCCTATTGGCATACAGTTGGGGGTAATTTGGGAAGAGCAGCAAATGTCTATGAATTTAGCGGGTAATTTAGCCCGTGCTGAAGCAAGAGGTTTATTGGTTTGGGCAACCGTAGGAGATTTTGAGCCAGTGCGGTTAGCTTTTGCTTGGACGAGAGCCAATAATATTCCGATTCTTTTAGGACGAACCAATTTTTTGACCGAGTTTGATGTGTGTTTTTATGGGTCTCAGTTAGCGTTTGAGATTTGTCCTAAATTCAAGGAAAGTTGAGATTAAGGACAGTAAAAAAGGCAATACTGACTCCAGTGGCGATCGCAAACCATTCTGAAGCCTGTAAAAAATCTGCGGTTGTGGGCATGGCAATGTTATCTTAAGTTACGTTTAGCCAAGATTTATAATACAGTGCATTCCGCTATCGCGGACATGAATGCGCTGGGGAATAGGGAAAGGGCTGTAGGGGCTTGCATATTTTTCGCCCCTACTCAGGAGTGTTTTTCTGAACGGGAGATCGAGCGTGTTGGAGTGGTTAAGTGCAATTCCCCTAGCCTTGTGGTTAGACCAAGCCGGATTAGAAGATGTTTTGCAGATCCCAGTTACCTGGCAACAAAATACGTCTCGCTGGGTTCTGCATTCGGATCAAAGGGTTAATCTAACAGACCAGATCGACCCCTATCTGAACAGTTGGAGTGAAAAAAGCCTCGGTCAAAGCTATCAGGGCCTATGGCTACAATCGGGAGAACAGGTTTTATTTGAGCATCAAGGGACCACTCTTTTCTCTGGCGCTTCTTTAACCAAGGTGGCAACCACGTTAGCTGCTCTCAAGGAATGGGGCCCCTATCATCAGTTTACGACTCAAGTGGCGATCGCCGGTCAACTCAACAATGGTGTGGTTGAAGGAGATTTAGTGATCATCGGTGGTTCAGATCCGCTCTTGGTGTGGCAAGAGGCGATCGCGATCGGTCAACAGCTTCATGAATTAGGAATTACCGAAGTAACAGGAGATTTAATCATTACTGGCCCCCTGTGGATGAATTATGAAACCGATCCAGCAACGGTGGGGGCACTTTTCTATCGCAGTATGAATGCTAATCTCTGGAGTAGCTATGTGGAAAATCAGTATCGCAGTTTACCTCATAAGTTGCCGCGCCCCCAAGTGGCGATCGCCGGTTCCATTCGCTCCCAGGAGCTACCCCCAGCTAACTTAACTCCGGTGTTGCGTCATCAGTCCCTCGCCCTCCTCGACATCCTCAAACGACTGAATGTTCATAGTCACAATTTCTTGGCCGAAACTCTAGCCGAATCCCTAGGAGGAGACGATCGAATTGAAGAGATGGCGGCTGGTTTTGCCGGTATTCCCTCGGATGAAATTTACCTGATCAATGGATCGGGATTGGGAGTTGATAACCGCATGTCTCCCCGTGCTTCCGTCTTATTACTGATGGCAATACAGCGTTATTTACAGTTGTATCACCTCAGTATTGCCAATGTTTTTCCGGTGGTCGGTTATGACGGGGGAACCATTAGCGATCGCCAGCCTCCTCAGTATAGTATCGTTAAAACCGGCACATTATCAACCGTCAGTGCTTTAGTCGGAGTCATTTTTACCCGCGATCGGGGTTTAGTTTGGTTTAGTATTATGAATCAAGGCTGGGATATTGAAGGCTTTCGCGTGCAACAGGATGAATTATTGCGCCAATTAGCTCAAAATTGGGGAGGTGTTAACGCTCCTCCAGAAACCCTACACCCTAAAACCCAGCTTGCTTCATCTCTACGGACTCTTGGGGATTTCTCCCGTCATCAAATCCTTTGGTAAAATAGCAGTCAATCTGCTATTACCGATTACCCATTACCAGCGCGTAGCACTATAATTCTATGGGACGCAAAGCTAAACTCAAACATCAACGCCATCAACCCCAGACCCCAAAACTTCAGCCGGAGTCTGTCCCTTTAGACACGACCGATTTTGTCCAAGACCTGCAACAACAAGGCTATCAATTCAAAGAGAGTGTAACTGCACCAGAGATTCCCCAGGATCAGATTAAACCGCAGTTATGAAAAATTGACAGATTGTCTTGCCTTGAACTTATGTCTAAAATGATTGACCACGATCGTTTATTTAAAGAATTGCTCTCAACGTTTTTTGTTGAATTCCTTGAATTGTTCTTCCCTCAAGTCATCGATTATATAGACACTCAATCCATTATTTTACTGGATAAGGAAGTATTTACTGATGTCACCGAAGGAGAGAAACACGAAAGCGATTTAATTGCACAAGTCAAATTTCGTGGGAAACCGTCTTATTTTTTAATTCATGTAGAAGCACAATCGACTTCACAAAAAGACTTTGAGCGACGCATGTTTGTCTATTTTTCTCGCTTACATGAAAAATTTGCCCTACCCGTTTATCCCATTGTCATCTTCTCCTACAATATCCCTCTCAAGGAAGCCAAAAATAAATATCAAATCACCTTTCCTGACTTGAAGGTTTTAGAATTTAAGTATCAGGTTGTGCAACTCAATCGCCTGAATTGGCGAGATTTTCTCAATCAGCCAAATCCCATAGCGTCTGCTTTGATGGCTAAAATGAGAATTGACCCCCAAGATAGACCCAAAGTCAAGGCCCAATGTTTACGATTATTAACCACTTTGAAGCTAGATCCAGCCCGGATGCAGCTAATCTCAGGATTTGTGGACACTTATCTCAAGCTGAATGCCTCAGAAGAGATAAAATTTGAACAGGAAATTAGCACATTTACTCAACCGGAACAGGAGGCAGGTATGGAAATTATCACCAGTTGGATGGAAAAAGGGATCGATCAGGGATTGATGCGAGAGAAGGAATTAATTATCCGTCTGATTAAGCGTAAATTAGGCGAGATTGATTCTGAATTGGAAACGGAAATTAAAGCCTTAGAAATTGATCGAGTAGAAGCGTTGGGAGAAGCCTTACTCGACTTTAATTGTGTTGACGATTTAATCGCCTGGTTCAACCAAATGTATGAATAATCGGTTTCCCAGCACCGATTACCTAGCACGTTTGATGTCGGCGAAGCCGAAAGCGCTTTAAGGATGAGTGAGAGGATTGCCGACAACGTTGGACTGTGGTGAAATTGGAGTTTTAGCGGTTCCAGTATAGAGTTGGGTCTCTTGATCTAAAACCGAAATCACTTTTTGATAACAGAGTTCACATTGGGCTAAAGAATCGCCGATATTGGTTAATCCCAGTTTTCCAAATTCAGACAAGGTTCCCATTAAATGAAATATGGTTCCGGTTTCAGTTCCCGTGTCAAAATGAAGATTATGATGGGCGATAATATCGATTAAATCGTGGGGCAATAATCCTTGATAACGTTTGTTTTTCAAATTGTCGGTCGCTAGATAGTATTTCGGCCGCCCTTTTTGGCTATAAAATAAGCCATCCTCAGAATTATAAAAGCCTCCGGTCAAATATTTTAAGGTCATAAAAGGATGGGTTGTGCCCCCGCAGCGCAGATTGATTTCAATGGCGAATACATCCCAATCCGAGGAAGATTGATCCGAAGAGGGAACGGCAATAAAATCAACGGCAAAGCGCTCTAAGGCTCCTTTTTCGGCTAAGTTTTGGCCAATTAAGCGGCCAAATTCCTGGATTTTAAGGCGATAGGCCTCGTCGGCGGGAAATTGACACCCTAGATAAATTTGACCATCGGGGCCGCCTAAAATTTGGTCATGGGTGGAGAGGATTTCTACGGTTCCTAGGGGGGTGATTTGGGCTTGGACACTGGGCGATCGCTTTTTGTCTCCTTCAATAAAGGCTTCGACAATAGCGCCTAATTCGGGAATACGGGAGCTAAAGCTGGACCAGGTTTCTCCAGGGCCTTGAAATCTGAGATACGGAAACTGGTTTTTAATGGCGCGGACGCGATCGCCATGGGAGGCCTTTCCCGGTTGATAATCAGCAATGGGAGTTAAATGCAGTAAGGCATTGCCTTCACCAGAAAATCCTTCATTGAGCTTAATAACCATGCACTTTAGATGGGGTTGTCGCTCCCATAACTCGGCGGATGCTTCGGCTAAGTCTTGGCAGTTCCAAACAGAATAACAGCCATCGGGATGGGGAATGTTACATTGGGCAAAAATTTCTCGACTGCCCGATTTTGTGCCCCAATAGAGTAAATTGGGATCGCAAGCAAACAGGGGAAGTTGCAATCTGACGGATAATTCCCGTTCCCAGGAGGTGGAATTAAAACACACCATATAGGATCGAGGGGAACGGAGCGATCGCCGAATTCGTTCGATTAGACGGGGACGGTCTAAAATTTTTTCCGTTAGAGATTTACAGGAGCGATCGTAAGCGGAGAAAAGTAATAAGCGATCTCTAGCATGGGAAAAGGGAATACCAGGTAAAAGATGGAGATAATAATCAATGATAATCTCTGGTAGGGGTTCAGAGGTGACATAAATGAGGCGAGTGCGAGGATTTTTTAATCGAATCAGAGAAAAGAGCATCCGCTCTTCGTAGTGCATTACCCCTTCGACTTTCTGAAGTTCTTGTTGATCTAAGGTCAGAGACGGAATAACCAAGATATCATAATCATCAGGTTCGGTTAGGTGCGAAGTCTGCCAAGTCGGGGGGATAAAACTCCGTTTCGCTGGCGCGATCGCATTTTGATCGACCCTGTGAGGTAACTCACAACTTTGATGGGAGAGTGAATTTCGCCATTGAGTTTGAAGATATTGAAATTCCTCAATGACATCTGGTCGATCTTTACATTCGATGACGTGGTTAGAGTGGTGCATGAGGTTAACCCCACGATAAGGTCTAAACAATAGAACCTTATCAGATCGGATGTCTGCTATTTGATGAATAATCTTTGAGCAACTTTTGAGCAACGACCCACCCTTTTACACTTAAGTCCTTTCTGTCGATCCCAGGTGAATTATGATCATCGAAGATGAAGAACTGCGGCAACTTTATAAGGTCTCTAGCGAGGAACACCTGCAAAATCTAGAGGCAGGTATTTTGCACTTAGAGCAACACCCAGAGGATGGGGAAAAACTTCAAGAAGTGCTGCGAGAAGCTCATACCCTCAAAGGAGACTCGCGCATGTTGGGGGTGAAGGATGTGGAATCTCTCGCCCATCAAATCGAGCAAGTGGTGGGTAAACTTAAAGAGGATAGTACAGCACTTCAGGGAGGAATGGGCGATCGCCTCTACTATGGTTTAGATGCCATGGGCAAAATTGTCCAGGAAGCAGTCACTGGAGAGCCTTCAGGCATTCAATGCTATAAAGCTTTGGCGGTACTCATGGGAGCGAATATCCCCGAAAGCCCCACTTTTCAAGCTGAACCCCAGCCAGAGCAAACCCTAGAGCCAGAAGAAGCAGCCTCGGAACCCAAAACCGAACGAGAGGAGCCAATAGAGCTAGAAGAAGCAGCATCTGCCCTTCTCGAACCGGAGTCGAAACCCCAGCCAGAGGAGCCACCAGCACCACCAGAAGTGCCATCTGCACCGGAGGTCTCCCTTCCCGAACCAGAACCCGTAGTACAGGAGCCACAAGAGCCTGTAAAACCGATCTCCGTTTCCCCTCGTCCCCCTGTCCCCGCGTCCCCATCTCCCCCACCCGTTCCTCAACAGACAGCCTCAAAGCAGGAAGCACCGATAGTCAGATCTAAATATCGAATTGAGAGTGTGCGGGTTGCGACTCAAAATTTAGATGATTTGATGACGCAAACGGGAGAGTTAACGGTCAGTAAAATCCGCATGGCTCATCATATCAATACCATGAACGATATGGTGAACTTGTGGGAAGAGTGGAACCGACAAACTTATGGCAATCTGGGTTTTGAGCAGAGTCTAGACAACTTGCAAGCGCTCAAACAACGCCATGAAGAGTATTTAGAAGAGATGGGGAAACTGTTAAATCAGTTGCGATCGCGAGCCTCCGAAGATGTAGCTCGCTTAGAGGCGATCGCCAATCAACTCGATTCTGGGATTCGCACCCTACGCCTGTTACCATTATCCACTATTTTTAACCTATTTGGGCGCTTAGTTCGCGATTTAGCCAAACAACAAGGAAAACAAGTTAACTTAATTCTTGAAGGCGCAGAAACAAAAGCCGATAAACGAATTTTAGAAGAAATGAAAGACCCTTTAATGCACATGATCCGTAATAGTATCGATCATGGCATTGAAACTCCCGATGAACGTATTGCTCAAGGCAAGCCAGCTCAAGCAACGATTCATCTTAAAGGGTCTCAAATTGGCAATAGTATTATTATTGAACTTGAGGATAACGGTCAAGGCTTAAACCTTGACCACATTAAACGCACAGCTAAAAAAAAGGGATTGCGGCGACCTGAAGAACTTGAAGCCATGAGCGATCAACAAATTCAAGCTCTCATTTTTGCCCCTGGGTTTTCTACTCGAGAGTTCGTAACCGAAGTTTCTGGACGCGGTGTCGGCTTAGATGTGGTGCGGACCAATGTTGAACATTTGAAGGGAAATATTCATGTTGCATCGACTCCCGGTAAAGGGTGTAAATTTACCATTCAACTGAGTACCAGTTTAGCCACGGCTTCCGTGTTACTGGTTTCAGTTCAGGATTCAACCTATGCCATTCCAGTGGAATTTGTGAAGACAACTTTGTTAATTCCAGAGGATCAAATCTTTGCGATCGAGGGTCGAGATACTTATGCGATGGGAGATCAGCCGATTTCTATTGCTCGACTTGAAGAAATTTTAGAATTATCCTCTTCTTCTGAATCTGAGTCTGAGTCATACAACCCTAAAACAAGAGAACTTTTGCCTTGTCTGATTCTGCAAGTAGGGCCAGAATCATTGGGCGTAATTGTGGATGAGTTGCTCGATCAACAGGACATTATTCTTAAACCTCAAAGTCAATTGCTGCAACGGGTACGTAATATCTCCGGGGCGACCATCTTAGGCACAGGGGAAGTCTGTATGGTTTTAAATCCTCAAGATTTAATCAAGTCAGTCCAGAAGAGAAATATCCAACGTAAAATCGAGTCGTCACAGGTGGTAAAAGAAAAAGAAGAGCATCGAAAATCAGCCGTTTTATTGTTAGCGGAAGATTCGATCGCCACCCGCACCCAAGAAAAACGAATTTTGGAAAGTGCTGGTTATGAAGTGGTAACAGCGGTGGATGGCTTGGATGCTTATAATAAGCTCAGAGGTCGTCATTTTGATGGTGTGATTTCTGATGTGCAAATGCCCAATTTAGACGGATTATCATTAGCAGCTAAAATTCGGGAGCATAAGGAATATGCCGATTTACCAATTATTTTAGTCACGTCTTTGGCTTCCGATGAAGATAAACATCGGGGCGCAGAAGCTGGGGCAAGTGCCTATTTAACGAAGGGAGGGTTTAGTCAGGAGTTGTTATTAGAAACCGTACGGCGTTTGGTGTAGATGATACAGCGCTTTACACGCCAGAAGGGTAATGGGGAATAGGCAAAAGGCAAGAGGGAGTGGGCAGTAATCTCCGTGTCTCAGAGTCCCCCCATCCCCCCACGTTGCCATTTTTCTGGGGAGAGGAGTTTATTCGAGTTTAATGGTTTGAGTTACATTCATCAGGGTCTTATCGCCGCGTTTAAGCTGATATTCTCCGCGCCAAGTTCCTGGAATTAGGGGGCGATCGCGGCTGTTTCTTTTACCAGCGTAAACTAGGATGATGCGATTGGGGCGATCGCGCACGCTCGTGTTCTCGCTCACCACCTCACCTTGGGGATCGATCACCCGCAAATGTTCCTCATCTCCTTGTAATACGCCAAACCCATGCACCCAGAACACCAACGCTCCTCCCTGCACTGAGAGGCGATCGTCGCGAAACTCACCCGACCAAACCCGATCCAAATCCGGCAGTTCACTGGCAAATCCTGCCCGAATCAACCCCATCGGTTGATACTCAATCTCCGTACTCCACAGGGAAGTCCCCGAAACATTACATCCCGGCTCCGCTTCCGGCCCCACAAACGGATCGACTACATTCCCCTGATACCGCACTGTCAAATGCACATGGGGAAACGAAGACTCTCCAGAAGACCCCACCATCCCCAACACCGTGCCTGTTTGTACCTCCGTTCCCGGTTGCACTGCCACACTCCCCTGGCGTAAATGACAATATTGGGTTTCCCAACCCTGGCCATGATCGATGACCATACCATTACCACAATTAATACCTTCAATGGCCTCTAAATCTGCCGGAGATGTAATCCGCCTATCTTCGATCCCATCCCGTACCCGTAACACTCGCCCCGGAGCAGCCGCCAGCACGGGTACACCTTGCTGCATTGCCCACTCATCCGGAATCCCAAAATCCGTTCCAGAATGACCATCATCCGTCATCCGGCCACATCCCACATCCACATAACCTGGCCCTGGATCGCGGTCTACATAGCGCAGAATATAACAGTCCTCTCCTAAAGAACACTGAATCGGTTGGGCAAATTTCGGCCAAGTTTGAGTTTGGGCCTGACTATTGCCATTCAATAGGCTACAACTGGTAAATAGGATTACGCCTACAACCATCAGCAGTATTGTGGATACACGGTTGAGTCTTAAGAGCTTCATAACCAAAATCCGGGTCTAAGTGCGGTAAGATACAAGTTATTCCTATAATTATACTCTCCGTCCCGATCTCATGACCCAATCTGCACTCCAGAGAGCTTGGTTATCTCTTCCCGAACAGGCTTCAGAATCTAGTGTTAACCAAAATTTTATACCCGTTTTCTTAGACTCCCTAGGATTTACTCAACATGAATATTGTTGTGAATATTATATTGGTAGAGGTAAGCATAAGGTTGATTTTGCAGCTCGTCAAAACACGGACACTGATAAATTTGCTCAAACTCGCCAAGACCCCTTTTTAATCATTGAAAGTAAAGGACGGCATATTAATTTCATGCATAAAACGCCCTATAAAAAGACCGTCGATCAGCTCAAGTATTATCTAGCTTCTGAAGCCACTCATTGTCAATCAGTGCGCTGGGGTATGATTACGAATGGAGATTATATTCAATTGTTTCGCAAGCATGGCAAGGTTGTCTTTCCGGTGACAAAACTGATTCAACTGGATGCAGAGAATATCGATCAAAAAATTGCTAATATTAAACAATATATAGAAGGGCCAATAAGAGCATTATTTGTTGCTCTGTATAACAATAAAGGTGGAGTAGGAAAAACTACAACGACCATTAATCTAGCTGCTACTCTAAATGGGGTCTATCATAAAAAAGTTTTAGTGGTTGACTTCGATCCTAATCAGAGAGATCTGAGCAAAAACTTAGCGATTAAACCGGCATCAGAATCTTTATATGATTGCTTAGAGGACTACAGAAACCATCACATCATCAATGCTATCTCGACCTATAGAGTGAAATATCGTCAGGGAAAAGAATATGGGTTTGATGTCATTCCCGCCGATCAAAAATTTCTGCATCTAAAAGAGCAAGAATTGACGGCCAAGGTAACGAGAGGTAGATTAAGTCAGTTGTTACATTCATTGAAAAATGAATACGATTATATTATTATTGATGCACCAACGAATTGGAAAATTTTTAGTCAAGAAGCCATCATTACCACAGATGTTGTGTTGATGCCGACTCAGTATAATAATCTCGCCTCTTTAGAAAATGCGGCAATGGCAATATCGGAGTTGTTTCCAGAAGTTGGCAGGCAAAAACGGGAAATATTTTTTCCTGATTGTGCCGATCCAATTGCTTTACCTATTTTTTATAATCAAGGCAGTGCAAAAATTCCAGAGCCTCAGAAAATTCAAGCACAGAAAGCGATTGAAGAAATTATTGATAGATATCACCAGCAATTGGGATTAAATCTCTTTCCTTATTTCTTTCCTAAATATAAGCGATCGACGCAAAATAGGGATGTTTTTACCGTGAATAACTATGCTTATATTGCGAACGGTGCTTTTGCTAGAAAACCAGGGGTTTATCTGCATAAAACTGTTTTGGAGAGTTACAAAAAGTTAGTTAGGGAGTATTTTATCTAATGCAACAGGAAATTGGCGCTCTAATGTACCTCTATTTAGAGGAAATTGAACCGGGAGAACCGGTAAGGATGCATGAGTTTCTGATTAAAGAGACTGCGAAGGCAGTCAGTCAGGCAGGCGATCGCAACTGGCTGCCGATCCTCGTCAAACAAATCGGTCAAGATCGCTACCAAGTCATCAGTAATATGTTCGCCTATGCTGTCGCTGAAGAAGCCGGTTTAGAGAAAGTCTGGTGTATTATTGCCGATGATTCAGAAGCGACTCAAACCGCCTCCGAGCTACTCTCTCAAGAGCGCTTACCGAAAATCGACTTAGCCACTGCAACCGTTGACGAGATTCAGTGCGGATTAGATTACTTAATCCATCGCCCAGTCAATCCCTTAAAAGGGGTAAAAATTGCTGTGGCAACGAACCGTATTGTTGAAGCACCGCGCCACCATTGGAAGTCGAGTTTAATGGAGGTAACTAAGCTCAAGTGTGGCATTACTAAAGGTGCAAAGCTGAATGTATTTAAGGAAATCTTTTATCTCTCTGCTCAACCGACTAGCACCCTGGAGGAAGCGCAAGAGGATATTCAGGTAACCGATCTGAAGAGTTTAACGGTTGCCGAATTGAAAAAAATTGCCAAAGAACGGGAATTATCAGGTTATTCTAAATTGAAGAAAGCAGAGTTGATTGAGCTGTTAAAGACGTAAGTGGCGATGCTTTTAATTCAGGAGTTGATTGAGTTTAGCGATCGCCTCTACTAAGATCGAGGCAGCGCGATCGATCTCGGTTTCTGTGGTAAATTTACCGAGGCTGATTCGTAGCGCTCCGTCAATTTCAGGCTCTGGCAGTTGCATGGCTCGGAGAACATGGGAGGGGGCTGGGGTTCCGGAAGAACAGGCTGCTCCGGTGGAGATGGCGAGTTGATGACGGACTCTGGCAATGATGGCGCTGTTGGGAATATGGGGAATGGAAATGTGCAAGTTTCCGGCTAAACGGTGGTTGAGATCGCCGTTGACGATGAGGTTGGGGATATTTTCGGCGAGCAGAGATTGGAGGCGATCGCGGTTTTGGGCAATTCTGCTTTCATCCTCTTCCATTTCCTGGTAACGTAAGGCACAGGCTTCTCCTAAACCGACAATACCAGGAGTGTTGAGAGTTCCGGGACGGATTTCTCGCTCTTGCCCTCCACCATAAAGCAGGGAATGGAGGGAATAACGGGGACGGATAACTAATGCGCCGATGCCTTTGGGAGCGTAAAGTTTATGACCAGAAATGGCGAGATAGGTGATTCCCCAGTCGGAGAAGTTGATGGGAATTTTACCGACGGCTTGAGAGCCATCACAGAACCAGGGGACAGAATGGTTTTGGGCTATTTGACCGATGGTTTGTAGGGGGTAAATGTTGCCGACTTCGTTATTGGCTGCCATGAGGCACAGGAGATCGGCTCCTTGGGAGCAGAGGTGTTCGAGATGTTCTAAGTCAATTCGTGCTTGGCGATCGACTTTGAGCCACTCAATTTCCACCCGTCCATTGTCTTCCAAGGCTTTGCAAGTGTCTAAAACGGCTTTGTGTTCAACGGGAGAAACAATGAGACGAGGTGGATGCCAATCCGTATATTTGGGAACTTGCCCTTGAATGACTAGATTGATGCTTTCGGTGGCTCCAGAGGTAAAAATGATGTCTTTGGGAGCAGCATGGACGAGTTGAGCGATTTGTTTACGCGCTTTTTTCACGGCCTTTGCTGCTTGGTCACCATAGTGATGATCGATACTGCTGGCGTTCCCGAAAGTGGCAGTCATGGTTTCGAGGATGCGATCGGCGATGCGGAGATCGACCGGTGTCGTCGCATGATAATCAAGGTAAATTGGGTATGAATCCATTACTAAAGAATGATAATTTTAGGAATATTTCCCGCCATTATCATAGCTATTCTGTTAACCATTGATTCATTCGTTCCCAAAGAATATCACATATACGTTCAGTTCTTCTCTCAACTAATGCTTTATCCCATGTACCTGTCGGGCCAACTTGTACAATTGGCTTGATATGGTGAGCCAAAGATGCCTTAGTTAAACTGGTAATCGTAGGATCTTTTAAATCAATTCCATATTGTTGAGCTTTTTGCTGTAATTTCGCAATTTCCTGTTGGTTAGTTTCAGCTAAGTGACAATAGTAAATCCACTTTTGGATCCATTTTTTGTTTGCAGCAGAACTATTGATATTAGTCGGTAGTAAAGTTAAGTTCCCAATTTGCTGATAATCATCTTGATTGTATAATGCTTCATCCCAACTATCATCATCATGCAAACGATCAGACTTTTGAGGTGCAATATGTTCAATCGTTTTTAAGTCTGGAGATTTCCATTTTCTGGTATCTAGGTAATCTGGACTCGATCCAGCTTCTAAACTTTTCATTAAACCTATTTCATCTGGATCAGGGATTGTATTGTGTGACGTAACCATTAGAGCAAATTTAGAAACAATTTTAACATTGTCGTATCTAAGATGAGACATAGCTTTTTGTTTCCAATCTGCTTTTGTTCCTATTTTTTTATCTTCTAGAATACCCTGAAAATAGCTTTTGAGTGAGTCTAAGGATAATTGAGAATCTCCTTTCTGCCATGATATTTTTGTACGGAGTAATGTTCTATAGATTTCATCTAAACCCGCATTGGGTAAAGCGGAACGCCAAAGGGTAAAGAAAGCTGCCACTACCTTACAGACATTCATAAAATTTAAACCTACAACATGATTATCATCCTTATTCTTTAAGTAAAGGGAGTAAAAACGACTAAGAACCGTGTTAGCCATTTTATGATTGGCCTCTTGAAGATATACAAAACAAAAAATAGCTTCTTTCTTTTGTTCTTGGCATTGTGTTTCCTGGAAGATAGGAGCCTCAGCAGGATCTTTATATTTAACAAGATCATTCCAGTATGTAGCAATATCTGCCATCCTATGGATAAATTCTTGCTTGTCATTTTGGGATTGACATTCATTATATTTTTTAGTTAGCCATCCTCTTTGAGAACTAAACTGACGAGAAGGCTCTTTTCCTCCATCATAGGTTAATCCGAACAAATTCAAATAGTCATTAGTGAGCTTGTTTTTATCAGAAGAACTCTTAGAATCACTAAATAACTCATCTATTTTAGAAAAATGATGGGCGGACACTGACTCTTTAAATCCACCATTAGTATTAACAGAGTTAACCACTAATGGTTTAAATGTTTCAAGTGCAGTCAACGGAGTACCTGTTGCATTAAGAGATTGAAACATATCAAATGCCCAATCTTCTGAATTTGGGAGTATAATTGTAAAACAACAACGCTTGAGTAAGTAATAACTAAAGGCAAGGAGTTGTATTATAGACCAAATTCTAGACTCAGGAAAAGGCATTTTATCTCCACCATTTTTGATAACCTCAACTAGCTCTGGTCGATCATAACTCCATAAATCTTCTTGAGGGACTCTTTCTAAAATCTCTGATGCTGATGGAAAATCTTGATCCTCATCCTCTGATTTATGACTATCTTCTACCACTTTTTTTAAGCAATTGGACATTTTCCTTAAATTTGCACCCACTAAAGAGCTTTTAGGAATAGGGGGGAATTTCGGATTTTTTTCTGATATTGTCCGTATAAATAAAGCCAAGTAATACGAAGTGTCAGACTGATACGAGTCATCAGTACCTTCAAATGTCCAAGTATCGACTTGTCCTCGGATAATTATTGGTTTTTGCTGTGGATTTCCACGTTTTAAATCAACAGAAAATAGTTTTTGTAGCATTGATTTATAGCGGTTTACGGCTTCCTTCAAGCTATCGCAAGCGTTTCTTATACCATCATCAGTAGGATTTTTGGGTAACTTAGACTCATGAAAACATAATCTTTCATATACTTGACAGGCAAGTAGTGCAAGAGTTGATATTCTTTGTTGTCCATCAATGACGTTATATATTGTTTCGGGTAATCCTCGATCATCTAAAGGATAAATATTATTTTTTTTATCTTTCTCTGCCAAGAGAATAATAGTACCTAAAAAGCGGATGGCATTATAATCAGTCTTATCTGGATCGACTAATAAATCGACTCCATTACAGATATCTTCCATGAGTTGATCTATATTTTCTCTAGACCAGCTATACTCACGTTGATATAAGGGAATATAAAATCCGACATCTGGAGTTTGAAAGAAATCAGATACACTTTTACTTGAACTATCAAATGCTGTAGAGATATCAAACATAATGTAATTCCTACCAGATATTTTACGAATGACAAGCTAAACAAGGTAAGTCATCATCTTGTTCATCAAGAACAGATTCAAGGGCCTGAGCAAAGCAAAAACTTTCATCCTCAAACACAGAGTCTAAAACCTGACTTAACGGTTGATTAGGTGCATGTTCTTTTTCTTTTGCCCTAGCCTTAGCCATAGCTTCCTCATGCTCTCTAATAATTTCCTCCTTTCTCTCCCATAACTCCGATAAGGTCTCTCCTTCAGTCCAGGTATAGGTTCTGCCATCCTTATGATTTTCCTCATATTTAACAGCTTCAGCAAATCGCTTGGGATGTTCTTGAGCCAACATCACCCACTCATACTTGCGTTGGAAAAAGCAGAAAAAGCAACCGGAACGATTGCGCCAGCGATAATAGTCAGGGAGTCCAATACCACTGTCCTCCAAAATGCGAAGAATATCCGCTTTCACTAACCCTTGTTCCTTAAATGGAAATACCGGTTTAATGTTTGGTTTTGTAGAGATATAGCCTTCTCGATTTTCATCAGCACGAATGCCAATGTAACTAATGGTTTCATCGTCTCCAATGAATTTCTCAAGAGGCTTGATTTTCATCATCACCGTACACCAGCGCCTCTGTGGGGACGGTAGCAACCTATCATGAATTTCCAGCCAATGATCGAACCCCCGTTTGGCGCTCAAATAGTGAATCTTAATCCCTAAGCGAGCTTCAATTCGATCTAGGTAGTTGTAGGTTTCCGGTAGCTCTTTGTGAGTATCGCAGAAAAAATATTCGATCTCTAACTCTGGATGCTGTTGCTGCATCAATACTGCCAGAGCTGTACTATCCTTTCCCCCTGAGAGACCGAGAATATGGCGAACCTTCTTGTGACTCATAGAACCTGATCTTGACTGTCTTGATTTTTACGCTTTTTTCGTTGGGTGTCGAGTTGGTCTTCACCATCTGTAACATTTTCACCGAAAACCCATTCGCTTAGTTTAGCAATAAAAGCTTGTTGCCGTTTTGGATTATCCTTTAATCCCTCTAACGCTAGCGTCTTTTGGACTAAAGTCTCTAAAAGTTTCTCTTCAGCTTGATTAAGCCAGACTGCTTGATGAACTTCTCGACCATCAGATTCAGTGACCGTGATGCGCTTGGCTGTAAACCCTGAACTCTGGGCAGCTTCGGCATCTTTTTGCAGGCTCTCTAGATTCTTGAATCGGCGTACTAAATCGCTTAAGGTCATCTCAAATTGGGTGACATCTCCATCTGTCCACGATCGCGCCGGTTTATCGGCTACAATCATTACCAAGCTCTCCAACCACTGCGGCTCCGACTTATGCTCATCCACAGCCGCTAGAATAAATCGCTTCAACAACGGCTCAATACAGCTCCCAATTAAAATAGTGGCACGAGTGGCTAAATCATCTCGCAATTTTTGCTCATCTCGGACACCAAAAGCCTCATGGAGCCGTTGCCGACAGTCACTCAATAGGCGATCATAGGCGGTTTGAATTTCATGCAGCGCTCTGACGAGCTTCTGTCGATAGGTCTTAGCAACAGCTAAATCTCGATCCGGTTCATCGGTAAATGTAATCGGGGATAAACCGCAGGCTGTGGGTAAAGACTGAAACAGTAGATTGTCCGGTTCTTGGGCTACTTGCAAGGTCTGTAGAACTTTCCGTGCTTCTGCATTTAAACTCTGAGTAGACCGGGTATACTTTGGTAACTGAGCCACAAAACTCAATAAGGGTTTGGCCACAGCCAACAGGGAAGCATTACGGAGAGTTTTACTGGTCTTGACTTGAGGAGAACTGAAAATCGATTGTAACTCTTTAAATACCTGCGATCGCAACCCAACAATCTGAAAATACTTCACCGAAAAGCGTCCAGGATTTTTCAGCAACAGTTCAAAATGCTCTGCACCCAACACCGGGATAAAGCTACCATCGCGATAAATGCCCACATCATCACTGTGATACAACAAAACAGCCGCAAATACAATCGGAATCACCCCTTCCTTGACTCCAAAGGGAGGATCTTGGAGTTTTTCCCCTAGTAAATGCAGGGATTTTTGAGACTCCTGCGCTTCATAACAAAACTGTTCAATGGCATTCCAAAGGGTATAAACTCCGGACTCTTCATTGGGGGGATAAAAATCCCAGATTCCTTCTTCTTGTCGATGAATGCCTGTGGTTTCCAATACTGAATAATAAATCGCCACTTCCGGCCCATAACCGGTTAATCCTAACCGCTCTTCTGGCGATTTTTCAATCATGGCTGTAATTAAAACTCTCCGCGCTTTTACCCCTTGACCGGTCAATTGCCGACGATTAATTAACTCATTATCAAGCTTGAGTCCTTGATCATAGACGCGATCGCACAAATCAGATAGCCTAGACTGAAACTGTCGGTCTCGTCCAATCCTAACCTCTTCTCCCCCTACCCAACATTCTTGATTTCCCGACCAAGACAGGGACTTAGCAAACGTTTCATCTAACAACCATTTTGCCTCAATGCGGCGGTGTTTCACCTCTCGACGCGCCACCCCATCATTCTGCAATTCCGGAGCCTGTTTCACCATCTCCAGCGCCCTAAATTCTCGCACCCGTATCGCCAATTCTTCTAATTGATTCACCTTCACCATTACTAAGGGTTTATTATGGGCAATTTGATCGGGAATAGACGAAGGAAAATCAGGCTCTAGCCAATAGAGAATTAAGCCATCATGACTCTCTAAGGTGCAACTCAATTCCTGTAAATTGGTGGAATTATCTCCATATAGCCGTTCAAAATAGCGCAGGGTTCCTGTCTGTGTATAGTGACGTTGAACCACTAGCGGTTTTAAGGGATAAACCTGACTCAGGAGTTGCTGCAAAGATGACCGGTCTTTTTCAATTTCAGCATCAATTGCCGCTTCCACATTAAAATCGGAGCCTTCCCAAATCCTCAATTCTTCTGCCTGTCTGCGGTAGGTAATTAATCCTTGCTTCTGTAAGTTGGCGATCGCCATTTTCCACTCCTCTTGATCCTCCCTAGGAGAGTCACATAAAGCCAAAGCTACTAAATCGGGACTTGCTCGTAATTTTCCAGTAGTCGTGATTAAATTGAGAACACCAATAGTTTTTAAAATCGCTAATGTTTCGGGGGCATGGTCGCGAGCATCCTGGATCAAGCCTTGAATTTCAACCCAACGCTGTAAATTAAACCGCGAAGTTAATCCAGTGACATTCTCCACGAAATAATCATAGAGTTGATGCAATTTCAGCGTGGGCAAACAATCCGTTTCAATTTCAATCCCTGTGGTTTCTAAAAACTTCTGAAATCCATAGGGTTCATCGCTAGTTAAAAACGTAAATAAAGAGCGGTCATTCTGAGCATAGCGCGTACAGAGTAAGGGCAACACGAGAGCAGTTAACGGATGCAGAGGGCCGATTTTTTCAATTAATTTCGCTTGAATTTCTTGTTCAGATAACACGTGATGTAAAGCTGAATACCACTCATCTCCCCACTGCTGGACACGGCGCAGAATCGGATCGGCATTATGGCGATCGATCGCTTGACCTATCAACCGCGTCATTTGACTGGGAGAATCCGTAAATGGCATGTCTTCAAAGCGACCTTGAATTTTAATCCATTCATTCTGTTCGCTGGTACTCAGGCGATCTCCATAACCCGCAAAGGATTGATGCAGTAATCCTAAGAAATAGACCTGTTGCTCTGGGTTGGACTGAAGTTCGGCAATTTGTTGCAGTAAATATAGATCGCTCACCCCCTTGTTAGTGCTGGCAAACTCTAGGCTTTTACCCAGTTCATCGAGAATTAACAGCACATGCGTATTGGCTTCATTAGCTACCTCTTGCAGCGCTTGCAGAATTTGGCGATCTTTTACTTGACACTTGCCTTCATCGGCTGCACATTGCCAATCATTCAACTGCCTTAAAATCTTCGGCTTTTTCCCATTCCCTGGCCAAAATCGTTCCGCTCCCGAAGCTAAAGCACGGGCAATCGTCCAACTGAGGGGTTCGCTGCGTCCTGTGGCAACGGCAATGAGCAAACCGCGATCGGGTAATTGTGTGTTTATCGCCTCCATCACGGGCGAATTCTCCCCAAAAGCCTCCCGTGCAATGGCAACGGCTTGCGATCGCATGGGACTATCTTGGGGATGACATAACCCAGCGATATAGTGGGCAAATGCCGATTTTCCCGAACCATACACCCCGGTTAACGTCCAGGATTTATGAGCCGTGGTTTCTGTGAAGGCTGAAACCATCCGCTCCAACGTCGATGCAGAGCGCTCTGTGAGAATATAGCCTGCGATCGCCTGCGAGCGATCGATATCCCGCTCCAAATTCACCGAGCGATAATAGCGGCGATGTAACTGAAAATAATTCGCTAAAACGTTCTGACTCATGTTTCCTCCCTTACTGTGAACAATGAACAACATTGTTCATTATTAACTGTTCATTGAATTTTACTGAGCATCATAATAGGCTTGCAGGATGCGATCGCCTAGAGTTTGAGGCTCATCATCAAACGCCAGTTGCAATTTCCCCGCCACATCCGTAATCTGAAGCATCTTAAACTGACGGCCCACCATTTCAATCGCCCTACAAATCGCGCTCTCAGTCAGCTTAAAAATCAACCCCGGACTGCCAAAATCATAGAGCAAGTTCGCCAGAGCAATAGTCCGAGCAGAGTACTCTTTTCGAGCCGCATAATCGAGACAAGCATAAACAATAATTGCCTCTGGTAAACTCGGTTTATAGCCAATCCGAAACGTATAATATTTCGACTCACCCACCCGATGAATTAATCCTAATTCCGTAAACGGACAATCGAGAGAATCTTCACTTGTCCAAGATTTAGACGGCTGTTCAACGTACATTCTCAACAAACAGCTCACATCCTTACGCAGGGAAGAGTCCGCAATTTTAGAGCTACGGCGATCGCGATACTTAACCAGATAATTAAACAAAGTTTCTTGGGTAAATTCTACCTCGCGAAATTGATTAAAAATCACATCCCAAGCTGTTCCTAAACAAGGCGCTTTTAAGTAATGCCAATGCAATAGCCACAAGGAAGCCGGATCTTCTAAATAAGTATCCCAACCCTCTTCTCCCAAAAGCCGTTGAGCAAACTCTGTGGGACTATCATTTTCTAAAATCTTAAACGCGCTGCACCAATGGCGAATAGATTTTACCATATTTTTCCCCACTCCCAACCGAACTGGGGCATCATCAGCAAGAAAAATATTTTCATCTTCTTTTGCACAATCAAACCCTTTTTTGAGCCAACCAAAGCGAGGATGAAAGGTTTCATGACGAGCAAAAATCATGCCGGGATTCGGCGGATTAGTAGAGGCTGTCTGTGGTAAGTTTTCTATAGTTAGTTGGTTCAAGATACTTTACTATCAGTTCTCAGGCAACCTTTCTATTTTACTATGACTTTCTAATCAATGCTGAAGCGTTGTGTTGGTAGAAAAAGTTACTTAAAGAACCGAGTGGGGGCGATCGCGCCATATGACCCACGAGTTGTGCAGTTTACAATTCATAGTGTGTCCACATCCGGATCGCTTTAATAATTTTTTCTTCTGGTAAAATTCGATAAACTAAATGATGCTGGATATTAATTCTTCTAGAATAGTAACCCTGTAAATCTCCGCTTAGTTTTTCATAGGGAGGATAGGTAGTAGAAGGATCTTCTTTAATCACATCCAAAATTTTTGTTACTTGCTTTCCTAGCCCAGAAGAAGCAATTTTTCTAGCATCTTTTTCTGCTTGCTTAGTAAATACAATCTCCCATTCATCTATTTCATCCATTTAAAATATCCCTAATGGTTGATTCATCCATACAATCTTCTATGGGAGTTTGTCCACCCTCTTTAATGGATTCAGACATGCCAGGAATAGATTGTAAATAAAGAGTTTCTTGAATTGCATTCCAATCTGCTTCACTAACCAGAATCGCATTACCGGCTGAACCTTGTAATAAAATGGGTTGATTGCTTTCAATCGCTCGGTCAACTAATTCATGAATTGGAGTAGCGTCTTTATTTTTTGAAATGATTTCCATTTAATCTCCCTTCTTGACGATCAATGATAAACTAATGGAGGAAAACGCTGTCTTTTTGCTATTGTAACACACCCCCTTACATTAAACCAAATAAGAGTCTATGGCTTGATATTTGGTTCTAGGTTTTTCAAAACTCTCAGCACCTCATACAATTCATTCCGTAAAGGCAACAGGGAAAAACTACGAGAAATATCATATTGTGGCATTCCTTGAGAACTGAGCTTCAGAAAAAAGAATTCCCCACCATTAGTTGCCATTGCAAATGCCGGTTTCTCTGGATGAGAATTCGCCATCATATAGGCAAGAGTTTGGGGAATTGCCGTATCTAGATTCAGTTGGCTACTTTTCGATTCCAAGACTGCTATCCAAATTCCTTGGGAGATTACCAAAAAATCAATTCTACCGCGCAAAACTTCCTCAGAAACTTCACTCGCAGAAACGTATGTATTGACTTCAATAGCAACTTCTGCTTTCATTTGAAACGGTGGATCGTAAAATCCTGCCAATTCCAATAAGGGAGATAACACGACTAAATTAACTAATCCTTCAGCCAGATGTCCCTGAGAGCAATGATAGCGATATCTGGCTCTAATCCGATCTAATTCTGTTTTTTCTGTCTCCGTTAACTCCGGTAAATCAACTTGCCATTCGGTAAAAAAGTTAGGATCAACTGTCTGCACTAAATTAAAGTGCTGCTCTGCTTCTCCGATAGTGGTTATTTTTTGAGCGATCGCTGTTAAAGACATGGTGATAAAGCGCTTTCCGCTATCGCAGACATGAAACGCGCGGTAATGGGTAATAGGTTCTTGTAATCCCGATTGGCAATCAAGCGAGATTGTTTCTCAGTCCAGAGGACAAAATCCTGTTCATACAGAGAAGTTTTGATGGTCTTCACTCTCTGTGACTCCGAAACAAATTGGATTGTTAATTACTTCAATCTATTTTACAATTATTTTACCCATTAGCCATGACCAGCGCGAAGCACTTATATTAATGATGAAAGGAATCTGGCTCGAAAATCAAAACCTGCAACTGCGAACCGACTTACCTACCCCCACTCCTCCAGAGGGAGAAGCATTAGTCAAAGTGTTGCGGGCGGGAATTTGTAATACAGATTTAGAACTGATGCGTGGATACTATCCCTATACGGGGATTCTCGGTCATGAATTTGTGGGTGTTGTGGCGGAAGGGCCGGAAAATTTACTCAATCAACGGGTGGTGGGGGAAATTAATGCCAGTTGTGGAACCTGTCGTTTTTGTCAACGCGGAGAACCCACCCATTGCGAAAATCGGACGGTCTTAGGAATTGTGAATCGGAATGGGGCATTTGCGGATTATTTAACGTTACCGATTAAAAATTTACACCCGGTTCCGGATACGGTGGACACCAATGCAGCCACGTTTACAGAACCGTTAGCGGCAGCTTTGGAAATTCAAGAACAGGTATCGATTACGGCTGAAGACCGGGTTTTAGTGGTTGGGGATGGTAAGTTGGGGCAATTGGTGGCTCAAAGCTTGGCCCTGACTGGATGCGATCTATTGGTTATTGGTCGTCATCGGCAGAAGTTAGCTAATTTAGAAGATTTAGGAATTAAGGTAGGGTTTGCAAATGATGTACAAGATGGTACATTTGACCGAAGTATAGAATGTACGGGAAATCCAGAGGGATTTGCGATCGCCGCCCGCGCCCTGCGTCCACGAGGAACTCTTGTCCTAAAAAGCACGTATGCCGGCAACCTAACCCTGGATGCTTCCACCCTCGTCGTCAACGAAATTACCTTAATTGGATCGCGCTGCGGTCCCTTTGACAAAGCCCTGGCTCTACTAGAGAAACATCAAATCGATATTAACCGTTTAATCCAAGCAGAATATCCCCTTAGTGAAGGTCTAGAAGGCTTTGAATTGGCTCAACAAAAAGGAGTCTTGAAAGTGTTATTGAATATGGAAAACTAGGCAATAGAAAATAGGCAATAGGCAATAGTAAAAGAGTAGGGTGCATTACGCTGTCGCGAACGCACCTATGATATTAAAACCGAGAAGGACGATATAATACAGAAATATCTTGCAGTCGTTTGGCCTCTTCCATAAAATGGGGATTTTTAAACACTCGATTATTTTGATTCCATTGTGGATCTTTCACCTTAAATGTCGATAAGCAATCCTTGAGGATATCATCGTTCTCTCCCCAATTAATCCATTCCTGACTTAAACAGTGCAAACCTGCCCGATCGCAATACTCTGCAAACAGTTGAGCGGTCATACTTTCAGCTCGCATATGGGGATTGGGAAAAGTAAGATTCCCGGAACTGTCCTTAAAATTGCCAATATTAGAATGATGAAAAAATCCAGCTCCATTGGGCTTAAGCTTTCGCCCTAGCTGCATTAAGTAAGCTTGCATTACATCAGATTCAGCATGAACCAGGGAATCAAAGCTGAAGACGAAATCAATGGAGCGATCGGGAATCATATCTAAAGACTTCCCATCATTCACATAATAGTTAATGTGGGAATAGTTAGCGAACCGTTTTTGACAAATTTCAATACAGGGTTCAGCTAAATCAACAAGGGTTAACTCTTGACAATAATCCTTAAAATAGGTGGTAAACCGACCATAACCTGGGGCAATTTCTAAAATGCTGCCCGTGGGAATAAAGGCTTGAATCCGGGGATACAGGGTTCCCCACCATAAAAACTCTGTGCCGCCCCAAGCATGAGACCATTCATCACCTTGCTCGGACCAGCTATAATTTGACCAAAATTCTAGATTATATTCAACAGTTGGCATAGTTTGGGAATGGGTAAGGTTGGTTCAAGATAGTTTAAAATTAGTTCTCAAGAAACTTTCCTGATTTTACTATGATTTTTATGAATTCCAAAATTTTTCCGTTAGCAAAACCTCTAAATCTTCTGGGAACGGGCAGATTTCAGGAAAATCGATCTTCGAGTAAATATCTTCAACATCCGATCTCGCATCTTCCCAGATTTCCACGAAAATCTTGGCAAAATAAGTTTTGAGACTTGGTGAGCTACGCAACAAACGCCGGAGTTGTTTACGCTGCTCCTTAATGGTTAGCTCCCATCCGCGATTATCATAGGCACTATCCACATAACATCGCTTTAAGAGATATTCAAGTAAAACGTCTAAGCGATTTTCCAATTGATGCCGTTCGCTGCGTCCCAAGGCTAACAGTTCTTCTTCAATATTTTCCCAATCTATTGCTTCTAAATCACGATTACCAATAGAACGAAATTGTTCTTCAGTCCAGAGGACAAAATCTTGTTCATATAGAGAAACTGCTCTCCGATTTCGCACTTTATGATTCATGGTTTATCCAGTTAAAACATCCTTCACTTAGTTGATCTTTTCCATTTTTTGGATAATTTCTGGATTATACAAGCGCAAATAATTCCAGTAATTTCCAAATACGGACTTGACATAGCCATAGGTTTCAGGAAAGGGAATTTTTTCCACAAATTCATCAGGATCGCGGAAACCGAAACGGTTCAGCCAATCGGCCACATTTCCCGGGCCGGCATTGTAACTCGCTACAGCCAACAAGGAATTATTGCTATACTCGCTGTGGGTATAGTCTAAATACCAGGTTCCCAACTTTATATTATCATTCGGATTGTCCAACTGATAACTGGCAAGATTGATTTTACCGGCGATCCATTCCCCAGTTTCTGGCATCACTTGCATTAATCCGGTAGCGCCAACGACGGATTGAATTTGGGGCATAAACCGGGATTCTTGGCGAATTAGAGCCGTGACTAAAAGGGGATTGAGTTGCCGATCTTTTGACCAACTTTCAATGGATTCTAGATAGGGAAAAGGATAGAGGGCTTGCCAATAGGCGAGTTGTTGACGGAGCATTTGATATTGTTTTTGCTCTTCAGGATCGTCCCGCCATGCCAGGCTATTGAGCATGAAGATTCCGTCTAAATAATCGCCAACTTGCAAGCGCAGAATACCATCGGTAAACTGTTGGGCAACAGTGGGTTTCATGGTATTGGTAAATTCGACTTGCCAGAGCATCCAAGCCTCTCGATCTTGTCCCAGTTGATGAAGTTCTTTCAGGGTTTCAGAACCGGCGGGTAACAGGGGGCGAGGGATGCTATATTCTACGTCGGGTTCGAGATAGCGAACACTGGTAAAGTCGCCCACATTCCATCCAAGCATGAGAGCCGATCGCCAGGCATAATAGGATTCAGGGTAGCGCTGTAGCACATATTCAAAGGCAGCTTTGGCATCCCGCTCCCTGCCCAGTTTTTTTGCCCATTTTCCTACCCAAAAGGCGGCTTCGGGAGCGTACTCTGTCTCCGGGTTTTCTACGGTGATTTCCTGGGCAAGTCTCCAGGCTTGCAGTAAGTTACCCTTGTCGGCTGCATCTTCGGCTTGTTGCCATCTGAGTTTGGCTGCTTCTTCTGATTGACTATATTGGGTTAAAATGGACTGCCGCGCCTGTTTTGCAGATTGGGAACTTTTGAGCGCGTCTAACACTTTGCCTTGTTCTACCAGGGCTGCGGCGGCTTTGTGGGGAAACCGATCAATGACAATATTCAGATACTCTTGTGCAGGTTGCAGATCGACTAACCGGGAAAGATGAATTAAGCCTTGGGCGGTTTCTTTTTCATTGGGATAACTACTATACAAGAATTTATAGGCGGCGATCGCCTCTTGGGTTTTGCCTCCAAGGTGTAATCCTCTACCGGCACGATATCGGTTTTTCGGAGTTGCGGGCGCTTTAGCATAGGCTGCACCAGCTTTGCCATACTCGATTTTTTCCCAATAACCAAAGGCAATAATTTCCCAATCTTCAGGGGTAAGTTGGGCGCTATGGGTTTTGGTGAGGCGATCCAGGAGTTCGGTATAGTCCGGTTTATGGAGGGCATGTTTCGCCAGCAGGCGCAATAGGGGCAAGGAGTTGGGATTCGTCGCCAGTTGATTCGCCGCAATTTCTACGGTGCGGGGATGGGCAGGAAATTTGGCGATCGCCTCTTCCCACAGTTTAGGATTAGTTTTACCTAACTCATAGAGTGCTTCAGCCGCCACAGGATGATTGGGATGGGTGGTTAAAATCTTTTGCCAAGTCGCTGCGGCTTGCGTGTTTTCCCCTAATTGTGCATAAGCTTGGGCGCGTTCAGAAAGAATATGAGCCGCGAGGAGGGGGTAACGGGCTTCTAAATTCTCTAAACTGGCGATCGCCTCCTGGGGTTGATTTTGAGCTAACTGATCCATAGCCAACACATAGCGAGCGCGAGCATATTCTGGATGAGTTGGTTGTTGGCTCATCGCTTCCAGATAGGGTTGGCGCTCAGTCGGCGAAAGTTTCACCAACTGGGCAATCTGGGACTTCTGAACCTCAGCAGGAGTAAGCTGAAACGTTGGTTTTTCAGACGGAACTTCGGGCAGCCAAGAGCGCACTTCATCAGCAATCTGGCGATCCAGATGGGTTTGATGGAGGACAAACCCTCCAAGAATTGCCCCTAGACTGACTCCGGCGATCGAGAAAATGAGAGGAAGATTAGATTTAGCCTTAGACATGATTGGGATAGAAATAGCGATCGGATTAGGAGACGAACGGAACCGGGGGATAGGTTTCAGCCAGCATAAAAGATTAGCTCTACGCTGTATATTCCCCGATCTTAATCGCAAATTTACATCCGTGCCGATCTTACACCCACACTAGAGCGATTAATGCTTACCCAGAGGATTGGTTATATAGCCTTTCTTTATTGCATGAAGTATAGCCCTCGCCCCTAACGCTCGCTCTTACTGGAGAGAGACTATTTCTAGAACTCATGGAAGAAGCAAGCTAACAAGCTATTGCTAACGAAATAACTCTAGAATTTCTAGAGTCATTTCTTGATCGCGAAAACCAACAGAATTGTAATTGACATCAAGATTATAGTCAGCGCTTTGATATTCTCTGACTCTACGGCAAGGACAGCTTTTAGAGAAGCTAAAGCGATCGGCAAATGCGAATTATATGATCGCAATTGCTCCTGGTTAGGATAGTCTAAGGCATAGTCTAAGGCTCGCTACCCCACTATACTAAATAAAAGGAAACGGTACACTTATTATCAATCACGATGGAATTCAAACCTACAGATACGCCACGGTTAGATTGGACGGGGGATGCACTTGCCCTGGGCTTTTTTGAGGATGCGGTGGAGCTGAGTGCGGATCTGGCACAACTGGATGAGAAGCTAGAGGGCGCTCTGGCTGAGTTCATTGAAGATGCGGAGTTTAAGGGTAAAGAGGGTAGTACAATATTTACTCGCTTAGGGAAAAAATACCCGATCCGCAAACTGATTTTGGTGGGCTTAGGGAAATCGGAAAAGCTCAGTGTAGATAGTCTGCGTCAAGGAGGAGCATCGGCAGCTAAATTAGCACAAAAGGAACGCTGCCAAAATTTAGGTATTAGTTTTCCCCTGTTGCATGACGATCGCCACTTAACCACTCAGGCGATCGCCGAAGGAATTGAGTTAGGCTTACATCAGGATAATCGCTTTAAGTCAGAACCAGAGGAGAAACCCCCAGAGTTGCAAACCGTGGCGCTGTTGGGGTTAGGCGGTACAGAAGCGGCTCTAGAGAAAGCCAAGATTATCTGTTCTGGGGTGATTTTAGCACGGGAATTGGTGGCAGCTCCCGCTAATGAGGTCACACCAGTTACCTTAGCAGAAACGGCGCGGGCGATCGCCTCCGAATATGGCTTAGAGCTGGAAATTTTAGGGCAAAAAGAATGTGAAGAACAAGGAATGGGAGCATTTTTGGGCGTTGCCCAAGCCTCCGATCTTCCCCCTCAGTTTATCCATCTCACCTATAAACCCCAAGGTACACCGCGCCGCAAGTTAGCCATCGTCGGTAAAGGCTTAACCTTTGACTCGGGTGGCTTGAATATCAAAGCGGGTGCAGGCAGTAGCATCGAGATGATGAAAACCGACATGGGAGGAGCAGGAGCCACATTAGGCGCAGCCAAGGCGATCGCCCAATTAAAACCTGATGTTGAAGTTCATTTTATCTCAGCGGCGACCGAAAATATGATTAGCGGTCATGCCATGCATCCGGGAGATATTCTCAAAGCTTCCAATGGCAAAACCATTGAGGTCAATAATACGGATGCTGAAGGTCGTCTTACGTTAGCAGATGCCTTGGTGTTTGCCGAAAAACTGGGTGTGGAGGCGATCGTCGATTTAGCCACTTTAACCGGCGCTTGTGTTATCGCTTTGGGTAATAAAATTGCCGGGTTATGGACAGCCGACGATACCCTAGCCGCCGACTTTATGAGTGCCTCCGAACTTGCCGGAGAACAATTTTGGCGGATGCCCTTAGAAGAGAGCTATTTTGACAGCATGAAATCCGTCGTTGCTGATATGAAAAATGCCGGTGCAAGGGCAGGCGGTTCCATTTCTGCCGCCCTATTTTTGAAGCAATTTATCAAGGAAACCCCTTGGATGCATTTAGATATTGCCGCACCCGTTTGGACAGATAAAGATTACCGCTACCATAGCGCTGGTGCAACCGGTTTCCCCGTTCGCTCTTTGGTAAATTGGGTTTTAAGTTAACCTGATATTTAGGGGTTGGATTATCCAATCCCTAATTGGAGTGTATTGCCTCGGTTGATATCATGCTGAAATCATTTTATATCAAGAATTTTAGAATATTTCGCCAACTGGAAATTAAATCCTTAAGCCATGTCAATCTGATCGTCGGCAAAAATAACGTTGGTAAAAGCACCTTTTTAGAAGCCATCCGCATTTATGCCAGCAGAGCTTCCCAAGATGTCCTTTTTGACTTGACAGATAGGCGACAAGAGAATTGGTTTAAGGGAAAACCAGTAGACGTGAAGACTTCAACCTTAGAAACTCTACGTCATTTGTTTTTTAATCATCAATTACCCAAAATGGGAGAGGAAGGAATTTTTCTGTCAGAAGAACCTTCTATACCTAAATTTCATATTAACTTAATGCCATACCAAATACAACAAGAACAAGGATTGCTGAGAAAAGTACCCGTTGCTCTTGATGCCCTAAAATCTAATGGAGAAATTCCAGATATTGTTTCTTCTATTATTGTTCATGAGGAAGGTAAAAAGCCTCGACTCATTGACCTGAAAGTTTTTGACAACAAACTTTTCTCAATCCCTCTAGAAGATAATACCATCCCTTGTCAATCTATCCCGATGAAGAAAAATCGAGATCATAGCATTGCTCAATTATGGGATTTAACTAGCTTAACCCCTTTAAAATCAGAAGTGATTTCCGGCTTGAATTTAATTGAGCGTAGAATCACAGATATCACCTTTGTACAGCCGAATGGCAATCAAAGTGGTTCGCTACGAATTCCTTTGGTAAAGCTCGAAGGGATTGACGAACCCTTACCAATGAAAACACTAGGAGATGGGGTTAACCATTTATTCGAGATTTTACTTTGTCTCGTGAATAGCAAAAATGGATTCTTACTGATTGATGAACTAGAAAATGGGTTGCACTGGACAGTTCAGCCTAAAGTTTGGGAGATTATTTTTCAGCTTGCTGAACGGCTCAATGTTCAGGTATTTGCCACAACTCACAGTTATGATTGTGTGAAAAGTTTTGGCAACATTTGGAACCAGTATCCAGAGTTGGGATCGGCGTTTCGTCTAGAGTCTAAACAGGATAATATTAAAGCAACTGAATATACTTTAGAACGACTAATGGATTCTCTAGAGTCAGCAATTTATGTTCGTTAAGCAATACTCCTATGTCCGATCCTTGCAAACAAGATCTCAACTCTTCTGAAATCAAAAAAATATTACTTGTAGAAGGCAATAATGATTGTCATCTCGTGATGGGATTGTGCAAAAAACAGAATGTTACTGAAAACTTTAGCATTCATGATTGTCAAGGTATTGATATAGCCTTAAAAAATTTAAATTCCTTGATTATTCGCCCAGATCCTCCAGAAGTGATAGGCGCTGTTTTAGATGCGGATAAATCAATCATGACTCAGTGGAATCGTATACAGAAAAAGTTGCAAGATTGTGATTACAATTTTCCTCAAAATCCGATGGTAAATGGCACGATTATTCAAGGTTATCAAGATAAGCCTAAGTTAGGGTTTTGGCTAATGCCAAATAATATTAATGCGGGTATTGTAGAAGATTTTTGTATTGAATTAGTTCCGCAAAATCGTCAGGATACCTTCCGATTTGCCCAAGAATGTGTTGCTGAAGCTAAAAATCGTAAATTGACAGATTTTAAAGACCAGGATTATAGTAAAGCGGAGCTTTGTACTTATTTAGCTTGGCAAGATGAACCCGGTTTTCCTCCAGGAAAAGCGATAGGCACGAAAAAGTTGAATGCTGATGCTGAGTTAGCCAAGCATTTTACAGATTGGTTAAAACAACTTTTTGGTTAAATGAAAGTTAGCGTAGGGTGCGATCGCGAAAGCGCAGGACACCCTACTATGGCTTAATTAAATTGGCTCTTTTTCCCTTCAGAAGAGAGCGCAAGGCGAGGTCGTTGATAGGGTTTGCCTTGAACTAAACGCAATAACCAACGACTGAAACCATGAACATAGGTAAATAAGGTCGGCACAACCACCAGGGTTAATAACGTTGCCGTCGTCATACCGCCAATTACTGAGATAGCCATAGGCGATCGCATTTGAGCGCCTGCTCCTATCTCGAGAGCAATGGGGGTCATCCCAGCAATGGTAGAGAACGTTGTCATAAAAATGGGTCGTAGACGAGAGATCCCAGAAGCAATTAATGCGGGTTTGAGGCTCATTCCTTCCTCACGCATATTAGCCAAGGCACAATCGACCAACAGAATCGCATTTTTAGTCACTAATCCCATAAGCAGCACAATCCCAATTAGGGCATAGAATGCCAGTTGTTTTTGGGTAATCATCAAAGCCAGTAAGGCTCCACCCACAGATAGGGGAAGAGCGACCATGATCGTAACGGGATAGAGAAAATTGTTATACAACAGGACTAAAATAGCATAGATTCCCAGAATTCCAAGGCCGAGAGCAGTGGCAAACCGAGAAAAAATATCGATCATAATCTCCACATCCCCAGAGGGTTGTTGCTGAACTTCGGGGGGCAAATTGGTTTCTAACCACTCATTAATCGGTTCCATGGCTTGGCCCAGGGAAATACCTTGTAAATTACCGGTTAGGGATACTTGACGCAGGCGATCAAAGCGGTCAATTTGGGAGGGACCGCTACCAATATGAATATCAGCCACTGCCATTAGAGGAACTACCCCCCCATTTTGACTGGGGACGCGCAAATTCCGCAGAGTTTCTATATCATTGCGCTCTTCAGTGCCAATTTGTATGCGAATGGGAATTTGGCGATCGGGGAGATTAAACTTAGCTAGGTTAGCCTCATTATCACCAATCGTGGCTAAAGAGGCGGTACGGGCGATCGCCTCCACCGATACTCCCAAATCTGCTGCCCGCTCTGGGTCTGGAGTAATCAACAACTCAGGTTTCACCAAGCTGGCACTAGAAGTAACCTCTACTAATCCTGAAATCCCACGCATAAAGCGCTCTAACTCATCTGCTGTACTCTTGAGCAATTCTGGAGTTTCACTACTGAGAACCACTGAGACATCAGTTGCATTTCCAGCCGCTCCTGCCGCTTGGAAAGTGACCCGCGCTCCCGGAATTTGTACAAATTTCTGGCGCATCTGTTGTTCAAACTCTTTCTGGGACATTCCCCGCACTTCTGGGGGTAAAAGATTCACCGTAATTAAGGCTTCATTAATGCCAGAGTCTTCTTCTCCTGCACTGGCTAGGGCACTTCTAAAGGCTGGGTGTTCTTGGAGCATCTCGGTGGTTGTCTGCATCACCTGGTCCGTTAAACTCAAAGGAGAGCCAGGAGGCAACTTAATGGTTACCCGACTTAAACCCCGGTCATATCCCCCAAATAATCCTGTGGGAATTAAGGGGATCAGTTGCATCGATCCAACAAAGAAAGCTACTGCAATCATTAAAGTAACGATCCGATGGGATAGGGCCCAGCCTAGCAGTCTGCGATAGGGATGAAATGTACGTTGACCCCAACGAAACCCCCGATGAGCTAATTCTGAATTCAGGTGATAGGACGGTGTATCTGGGTTATATTCTTTCGGCAATGACGTATCTTCTACTTTCTTCCCTTTTAACAGATAAGCGGCCAACATAGGAGTCATAGTCGTCGCCACCAGAGTAGAAAACAAGGTGGCTACTGAAACAGTGATGCCAAAGGGTCGGAAAAATTTACCCGGAATTCCTCCCATAAAGGCCACTGGGAGAAAGACCGCGACAATAGTAGCAGTTGTGGCTAAGACCGCTAAACCAATTTCATTGGCTGCATCTAAGGCCGCTTGGAAGGGTCGCTTACCCATCTGAATGTGCTGACTAATATTTTCAATCATACAGATGGCATCATCAACCAGGTTTCCCATTGCTAGAGCAAACCCCAGTAAGGTCATATCATTGAGCGTATACCCTAGAGAACGCAGAACGATAAAAGTGGGAATAATCGATAGAGGCAAGGCGAAAGCGGTAATCAGGGTACCCCGCCAATCTCTTAAAAATATGCCCACGGTAACCACAGTTAGGAGAGAGCCTACAACTAGGGCATCAATGGAGGCTTGATAGGAGAGGCGAATATAGTCGGCGTTGGTGAAGATCAGCTCCAGTTGAATATCTTCAGGTAGAGTTTCTTGCAGTTGGGCTACTTTTTTCTGCACTCCTTCTTCTACGCTGACTAGGGTGGAGCCACTACTGCGCGAGACAGAGAAACCCACCACGGGAGCTTGCTGAACGTCCGGATTATCTTTGATGGTTAAGCGGGAAACTTGACGCGGTTCAGCAAATCCATTGTTAACCTCTCCTAGGCTGGTGAGGGGGACATCCTCGCCATTGGGGAGAACAATACGATAGCTTTTGAGGGTCTCTAGGGTAGCAGCACTCCCTAGGGTGCGGATGCTTTTTTCTGTGCCCCCAGTTTGAGATCGCCCTCCAGGGAGGTTGATGTTAAAGTTGCGAATTTGCTGGTTGACTTCGCTGGCGGTAATTCCCAGGGCTTGCAGACGGGTGGGGTTGAGGTCAATACGAATTTCTTCGTCAACTCCACCAATGCGGTCTACTCTGGCGACACCAGGAACAGAGAGTAGGTCACGAGTGAGATCGCGGTCTACCAGATCGCTCAGTTCTGCGACAGAGCGTTGGGGCGAAGTAACGGCATAACCGATCACCGATTGACCCATAAAATCAATTTTTTGAACAATAGGGTCTTCGATGTCTCGGGGGAGGTTTTGCCGAATTTGGGCGATCGCATTGCGAACGTCGTTGGTTGCTGTATCGCTGTTGGTTTCCAGCTCAAACATAATCCGGGTACTCGACTGACCATCGGTTACTGTCGAGCGAAGCTCATCGACTCCTTCTATGGAAGCTATGGCATCTTCGACTTTCTTGGTGACTTCGGTTTCGAGTTCTGTTGGCCCGGCTCCGGGTTGAACAATGGTTACAGAAACCAAGGGGACATCAACATTGGGATTTTCATCAATACCCAATTGGGTAAAGGAAAACAGTCCCATGATCGCTAAAATCAGGAAGACAACGAGGGTGGGAACGGGTTTGTGTATTGACCAGGAGGAAATTTTGAAAGACATTTTTGTTTAAAGGCAAGAGGCAAGAGAGGGGAAAGGCAATAGGCAATAGGTGGAATAGGAAACAGGGTATGGGCAATAATCTCCCCGTGTCTCCGCGTCCCCGCGTCCACCTGTCAGGAGCATCTTACTAATTGACAGTAGGATTCAGGACACTGCTGTCTACGATGCGGACGATATCGCCTTCGCTGATAAATCCTGCACCGAGGACGACGATACGATCGCCTAAATTCAGACCTTGTCTAATTTCCACATTGGTAGAATCTCCCCCTAGGGGGGAACCCACTTCTACCGTGCGGGCGATCGCCCGATCGTTTTCATCAACTTGATAAATCAGGGCGCTGCCATCAGCTTGGGGTTGAACCGCTTGTGCGGGAACCACTAGTCCTTGCAACGTTTGCGCGGTAATACTTGCTTGTAAAAACATCCCCGGTCTCAAAAGGGTAGACGAGGGAAGGTCAATCTTCACCGTTGCTTGGCGGGTATTGGCATCAACCAGGGGAGCCACTTCTCTAATCGTTCCCTTGATATTGATCCGACTATCAGCATCCGAGGTTAAGGTGACTGGGGCCCCGATATTCACCTGACTCAGTTGGGTTTCGGGAATTTTTAGTTCTAGTTCTAGAGTGCCTTGGTTGATAATCCGAAAGAGGGGCATCTCTGGATTAGCCAAATCTCCTATCCGTGCGCTACGTTCGCTGACTCTACCACTTGATGGTGCGGTAACCTGGGTTTGGGCAAGATAGGTTTTCTGTTGTTCTACCCTCGCTTGTTGGCTTTGCAGTTGGGCTAAAGCGGTATTGACATTCGCGGTCATACTACCGATAGTGGCTTGGGCGCTATTCACATTGGCGGTTGCACTACTGATTCTGGCTTCAGCGCTATTTACATTTGCCTTAGCCACTTGCACTGCTTCCCTAGCATTCTTAGCCCTTGTGCGGCTTAAATCCACTTCTTGGGTGCTAATGGCTCCTTCTGCGGCTAGGGTTTCTGATCGCTGCAAATCCCGTTCTGTCTGTTCGAGTTCTGCTTGGGCTTGGGCTAAAGAGGCGATCGCCTGTTGCTTGCCCGCTTGAGCTTCTGCTTTCGCTGCCAATGCTCCCTGTAGAGCTGATTTGGCTTGTTCCACTGCCGCTTGTCGCTCTTGTACCACAGCGCGACTTGCTTCTACATCTGCCTGGACTTGGCGGATTTGGGTTTGCAAAACCGAATCATCTAATACCACCATCAATTGCCCTTTTTCCACCCAATCCCCTTCATCGACTAAAACTTGAAGGATTTGCAAGTCCAGCACTTGCGGTAGTACGGGCAATAGATCATACGCACCTACTGTCCCAGTTGCCGTGAATGTGCTGGGTATTTTCGCCAATTCCACCGTGGCTAGGGTAACTGTTTGTACGGGATCTGCTGCTGCTTGAGAAGCGGTAACGGGTTGGACGGGACTCGGTTCAGAGCGGTTCAGGCTATTGAAGGCATAGGTGGCAAATGCACCGACTGCTAGGCCAATGCCTAAACCCAAAAGCAATCCAGGCTTGCTCTCCCTACTTGTTTGAGGATCTATGTTTTCAGTCACTAGAGTATCTTGGGGTTCAGTTGGTGTGGATGAATTTTCTATCTCACTGACTGGGTTTTCGCTCATGATCAACCTCGGATATGGACGCTGCTTTAGGTCTAGGCCTTGGCTGTGCCTAGGGTCGAGTAATCTTTATCTCTCCTTTATATTATTACGCATTGTTAAGCATGTGGGGCAACTCTATCTCTATCCCCCTATCTCCCTATCCCCCTATCTCCCCATTCCCTATCCATGGCACAATAGGGAATCCAAAGGTGAAGAGGTACAGCCGTGGATTGGTGGCAGAAACTACGCAAAAATCCCCTCGCTCAGGTGGGAGCGGTGATTCTGATAATATTCTATATCGTGGTGATTGGTGCGGGTTTTTTTGCCCCCTACAGTCCCTACAGTTCCCAGCTTGATGGCTCTCTATTACCACCTACGCCCATTGAGTGGTTGAATGAGCAAGGACAATTCTCACCGCGTGTCTATCCGGTAACCCAGGGAGCTACGGATTTAGATACAGGCGATCGCCCTCTGATTATAGACCGGAGTCGTCCCTCACCTCTACGTCTGTTTGTCCAGGGAGATGACTATAAACTCTTGGGTATCATTCCCGCGACTCTCCATCTTTTTGGCACACAAGGAGAAGGACGGCTCAATCTCTTGGGCACAGATCGGCAAGCGAGAGACCAGTTCAGTCGTCTTCTGTACGGCGGTCAGATTAGCCTCAGTATCGGTTTAGTAGGAATTTTGATTTCTTTTCCCCTGGGGATGCTTGTGGGCGGTATATCGGGCTATTTTGGCGGTTGGACAGATGCGATTTTGATGCGACTGGTGGAGGTGTTAATGACCATTCCCGGTATTTATCTATTGGTTGCTCTTGCTGCGGTGATTCCGCCCCAACTCACTAGCGCTCAACGGTTTCTCCTGATTGTCATTATTACTTCTTTTATCAGTTGGTCGGGATTAGCACGGGTGATTCGAGGTCAAGTACTATCGATTAAAGAGCAACAATTTGTACAAGCGGCGAAAGCGATGGGAGCTAATCCGGTTTATATTATTGTTCGCCATGTCTTGCCCCAAACGGCGACCTATGTGATTATTTCCGCAACTCTTGCTATTCCTGGGTTTATTGTAGCTGAATCGGTTTTAAGTCTGATTGGTTTAGGGATTCAAGAACCCGATCCCTCTTGGGGGAATTTATTATCTGCGGGAACGAATGCCTCGATTTTAGTCTTACAACCTTGGTTAGTTTGGCCTCCTGCGATCTTGATTATTTTAACAGTTCTCTCGTTTAATCTTTTGGGGGATGGATTGCGCGATGCCCTCGATCCGAGGAGTTTACGGGAATTTAATTAATGGAGAATAGGGAATAGGGAATGGGGAAACCAGATTTCTAATCGTCCCGATCGCCGTTAGGTATTCTTATAGAGTTGAATCACGATCTCAGAGAGAATGGGCAATGATTTCAGCGATCCGTGAATGAGGTTCATGGCATTCAGGGGATGTTTGAGCATTTGTAGGGCAAGGGGAATGGGGGCAAGTTGACCTTGGGCGTTTATGGCATCATTGAGATTAGGCAGGTCTTGATTGTGGAGATCGCCAATTACCCGCACCATTCCCACAGCAATGCCTGCGCTCTGTAAGGTTTTTAAAATCGCAAATCCTTCCATATCGACAACCGAAGCCTGGTAGGTTTGACCGAGGTTCTGTTTTTTAGTTGCTTGAGTAATAATATGACTGCTGGTTAAGCCAGTTACGGGTTGGGTATGGGGATTGAGTCGATCGCTCAGGAATTGAGTTAAGGCGCGATCGCACTCTAGACTCTGTAAAGGGAATTCTGGAGCTAAATTACAGCATTGTTGATACACAACCACATCACCCACCTGGTGTTGAGCAGATAAACTGCCGGCTAATCCCAGGACAACAAGAGTTGGGCGATCGGGTATAATTTCTGTAATCCACTGTTGTAAATACTTGCTGACGGGTTCACTTCCCATGGGAATGGGATAGACACGTGGCAACTGAGAGGATAAAGGCAAAGCACCCATACCTCGACGAACAGCATGATATTCAGCCCCTTGAGGGACTAAAATTACATTCGGTGATGAGAATTTAGGGCTGGCGATCCGATCCAAGGTATCTATTCTCAGTTGCAACGGCGGAAATGGCGATCGATGGGGAACTTAGAGCATGTCCCAAACTTCGATACTGCCCAGCTATTTTAATTGATTGAGGATTCAAGGAAAAGAGTAATGATGGATTCATGGAAAAAGGGGTTAGCAACCCTGATCGGTTTAGGATGTTTAGGGATAACTCCCCTCACCAGAGCGCAGTCAACTCCAACCCCAACGCCTCATGTCTATCCCGAAGACGCAGTAAATGAGATTCTAAAGAACTGTCGTGAAGAAACTGAGACGTTTTTACCCCCCGATTTAATTGAACCTTTATGTGAATGCGTACTCACTGAGTTTCAAGCTCAATTCAGTCATAGTGAGTATCAAAAGCTGATTGCTGAAGCGGAGAAAAAAAGAGAAGATCCTCTCCAATTCCTAGAAATTGGGCAACAGTGTGCCGTTCAATTATTTTAAGATAAGGTTTGAGTCTTTTTAATGTTAGCGTCCCCATTATTTGGGGATTTTTTATGGGCACTTCAGGGGTATGGCTGTGAATGAAGGGAAAGGAAGATCGGCAAAAGGGACAAAACGCCAGCAGAAATGGCGGGAGCGGTTAAATATTTCTCGCTGGGCGATCGCCACCCCCCGCATCACGCTGGGATTTTGGATCGCGGTAATGGTAGCGGGGATTTTTGCGTTTAGTTCCCTCAAGTATGCTCTTTTTCCGGATATTACGTTTCCGGTGGTGGTGGTTCATGCTTCTGCTCCTTTATCTACCCCTTTAGATATAGAAGCTGAACTAACGGAACCGATTGAAACTCAACTGCAAGATCTCCCTGGATTAAATCATAGCCGCTCTTTAGTTTATCCCGGACAAACGGTGGTGAATGGCATTTTTGAAGTGGGGGTGAATTTGGAGGCGATCGCGCCCCAATTGCAAATCGATTTAAACCAATTGTCCCTACCCCACCAGACAAAAGTTGAGGTCATTCCTCTCAATTTAAATGAGTCGAGCGTAATTAGTTATGCTATCCTCAGCCAAACCCTTTCTTTGGAAGAGTTGCGTGAAATCGCGGTCTCATCTTTTGTTCCAGAATTATCAGCCGTCGAGGGGGTATTACGAGTAGATATATGGGGAGATGGTTTAGATCGCAACCGGGAAACCCTACCCGATCCTCAATTAGAAGAGGTTTTGGCAACCCAAAATCCCCCAACGTTAGTACGATTTAATGGAGAAAATGCTCTGGCGTTGAGTGTGGTAAAGCGCCGCAATGCGAATACGTTGGATGTGGTGAATCGCATTGAGGATGAAGTTGCCCAATTACAGGGGAATCACACGGATTTACAGTTGATTTTAGCTGATACAGATGCAGAATATATTCAAGAAGCGACACAATCAACCATTGATGCGTTATTTTTGGCGATCGCCTTAGCGGTATTGGTAATTTTTGCCTTTCTCTGGAATATCCCCGCCACGCTGATCGCCGCTTTAGCCATCCCCATTTCCCTGTTAGCAACGTTTATTGTGATGGCGCTTTATGGGTTTAATCTGGAAACGATTACCCTGTTGGCGTTAGCCTTAGTGATTGGGATTATTGTCGATGATGCCATTGTCGAGATTGAAAATATTGCTCGCCATGTAGAATTAGGAAAATCTCCGTTAAAAGCGGCGATCGCGGCTACGAATGAAATTGGTTTAACGGTAGCTGCCTCTACCCTTACCATTGTCGCCGTTTTTCTCCCGGTTGCCTTTATGGGGGGTACAGTTGGACAGTTTTTCAAACCCTTTGGCTTAACGATTTCCGCAGCCGTGATCGCCTCTTTGTTCGTGGCTCGCACTCTCACGCCAATTTTAGCTGTAGATTGGCTCAAACGAGAAAAAACGTTTAAACAAAAGCCCGTGCGCCGATATGGGGTTTCTCGCGCCTATGGTCGGCTCTTGGGATGGTGTTTACACCATCGATGGATAGTGGTGGCTATTGCCCTGTTCAGTTTCATCGCGGGTATTGCCCTAATTCCTTTTATTCCCAAGGGTTTTATCCCCCAACTCGATCGCGGAGAGTTTAACATCGTCTATACCTCAGAACTGCCGAAATTTAGCGCTCCTCCCCCCACGGAAACGCCCGAAGATCGGGGATCGTTCAGTTGGTTAGCGAGTCTTGTTCAATCTCCCGAACCGATTCTTTTACGCAAGTCTCGCAACGTGGCGGAAGAGTTGGAGGAAGTGGTGCTGAGTCTTCCGGATGTGGAAAGAGTCTATACCATCATGGGGTTGCGGGGAGAAGCAAATAAGGGACAAATGCGGGTGATGTTGAAGGGCGATCGCCAGTTAAGCACGTTAGAAATGCAGCAACACCTGCGGGAAAAACTCCCGAAAATCCCTAGAGTTACCCTCAGCGTGGAAGATATCCAATTTGTAGATACGGTGGATCAAAAGCCCGTGCAAGTGATGTTAGCCGGAGAGGATTTAGTTGAGCTGAATCAAGCCGCGCAAGGATTTCAAGAGCGTTTAGCGCAACTGACTGGATTGGCCGATTTAGAGGTTACCGAAACCGGAGTCCATCAATCTGGCGATATTCCTGGGCGCATTGATCGCTACCAGGGAGAGCGGGTGATGATCTTCAGTGCCAATTTAACCGATGGGGCGGCGATCGGCAATATTAGCGATGAAATCACCCAAATTGCTGATACTATGCTCCCGGAAAATATCCGCCTCATTATTGGTGGAGAAGGGGCATCCAGTAGCGAAGTATTTGGCAGTTTTGGCACAACCTTAACGTTTTCAATTCTCTCCATGCTCTTGCTCCTGTGGCTCTTATTTGGTCGTCTAGAAGAACCGATTGTTGTCGGTTTATGTCTCCCTTTATCCATTGTTGGAGCGATGTTAGCCTTACTCATTACCCAAAGTGATTTTGGCATGATTTCCCTTTTGGGTTTAATCTTCCTTCTGGGACTGTTAGATAAAAATGCTCTACTTTTAATGGACTATGCCAACCAATTACGCCAGAAAGGAGTTGATCGCTATACAGCTTTATTAGAAACCGGAAAAGTGCGCCTCAGACCGATTTTAATGACGACTGGCTCGACTTTGTTAGGAATGCTCCCCATTGCCCTTGGATTTGGTGCAGGCGCAGAATTACGCCAACCCATGGCAGTTGCAATTATGGGGGGATTAATTACGTCTACTTTATTAAGTTTAATTGTTGTCCCTGTTTTGTATACGTTGCTCGAAGATGCTTGGAAATGGATGATTCAGAAATTAACACTTAACACTTAACAAATATTACTGTAGTTTGAGCCAATCCCAATCTCATAAATACTGGAAATCAATTAAAGCTGTCACCGCCAAAATCATTGTAAATTCACATGAGCATAGCCTTAGGGATCGCCAATTTGGCGGCGATCGCACTTTACAATCCGAGTGCTATTGCCTATTCCCTGACTTCTGCAAGAACTCCATTAACCTCGCTCTTGATTTAAAACGGGTTGAATGGATTGTTCATACGCTTGCCATTGCTGCAATTTTTCCGGCACAGAATTCACGTCTTTTTCCATTAAAACCACTCCATTGATAAATTCGGTAATCCCATACTGGGAGGTAGTGAGCAGATGATTAATTAAACCCACATGGATGTTCAGGGATTCTCTATCCTCACCAAATGCGGGTTGATAGCGCACTAAACGCCATAAATCAACCACCACATAATCGACGGTTTCTACTTGCCCATTATCATCTTTAATAAATACGAAGGGGGAACGAATAATTTCGCGGCGACTGGACAGATGGGGAATGATATAGGTGGGTGCTGCAACACTGGCATCTTCGGGAATTCGACCGATAATATTATGGATTTCCTGACTTCTTTGCCATTGTTGTAGGGGAGAGACATAAACCCATGGCTCTACAGAATCGGGCACAATAAAGTATAAGGTGCGATTGGGATTAGCGGCGATCGCCAAAAAAATAGAAATACTCAGACATACGGCCCACACCCGTTTCGAGACACGACTCAGAGCGCGAGGTTGACGTGGCTTATTCGGCTGAAAAAAGTTATTGAACCCTTCTCCAGACCACCATAAAATAGCCCCATAACAGAGTCCTGGAACCACAGCTATGGCATAACGCACATTAACCGAGAGCAGCGAAGTGGTCTGACCTGAAAATAATTTGAGCAAGGGAAAACCCGTAATGATCCAGGCAGTTGGTGCGACAACAGGGACAAAGGCAAACGGCAACCATTGAGCAATAATATACCTGAGAGTGAGCGAAAATGGGGTGACTAATTCGATCGCCAATTTCCCAGGACTCATTAACATCCCCTTAATAATATCCAGGGTTGAGGCTTCCTGGGCATCCGTAAATTGGCCAAACTGCTCCAACATAAAGCGCTTGGAAATATCATCGGAAAACAGGGGCATGATTAGATTAGTCAAGGCTAAAATATACCCGAAACTCAGCACACAAACCATTGCCCCAATCCGAGGAAACCGGCGGCTCAAAATCATGTACATGCCTACTCCAAACAGAGCAATCCCTGTATCCTCACGAATTGCTAAAATCAAAGGACACATGAGCGCAAACAGCCACCACCACCGTTTTTCCATCGCCAGCAGCAGGGTAAACATAAATAGGGGCAACTGAAAATTATCGTGAAAATTACATAAAGTCGGCCCAATGACCGCATGGGCCCCATAATAGCTACAAGTAATCCAGCGAGCCGGAATCGGTTCGAGATATTGCCGGGCTAGCACGTATAGCACCATCCCTGCCGCAGAAATCACGGTCACCAATAATACGGATAAGGTCGCAGCTTGGGGAAACCAGGAATAGAACGGCAACCACAGGAGCAAAGCCGGAGTAAAATGTTGTCCCAAACGGTGATAACTAACATCAGGCATTTCCCCAGCGTGAACCACATTGGTAGAAAGTTGAGAAGACAGGCTACTTTGGAAGAAGTTTCCTTGAGTGCCATTCCACATCACCTGATTAAAAATGCCCTGATCGTAGGACGAATAAAAGGTGAAATGGCGATGCAATACCAACGCCATACAGACCGTAAAAAAAAATCCCCCCACCATCAGCAGTGGTTTCCATTCATTCGCTTGCAGGGGAGTTATGTTTCTCCCTTGCTCTATATTCGCAGTCATATAACTCTTGCCTATTGCCCCTTGCCTAGCGCGAAGCACTCTAAGACTTCGTTTGAATCAGTTCTACTTTATAGCCATTGGGGTCTTCTACAAAAGCAATTACCGTAGATCCATGCTTCATCGGCCCGGGTTCGCGCACCACCTTACCGCCTTTATCCTTAATTTGGTCGCAGGTTTGATAGATATCTTCTACTCCTAGGGCAATGTGACCGTAGGCATCTCCGAGATCGTACTGGTCTTGACCCCAGTTATAGGTGAGTTCTAGAACTGTATGATCGGACTCTTCCCCATACCCGACAAAGGCCAAGGTAAACTCTCCCCCTGGATAGTCCTTTTGACGCAGCAGTTTCATTCCTAAAACGTCGCAATAAAACGTTAGAGACTCTTCTAAGTTTTTCACTCGTAACATGGTGTGTAGAAATCGCATGGTTTAATCTCCGAGTTTCAATCCCAAATACTTTCCAAAATTCAAGGCGGATCGGCGATCCATGGCGTATTCTAACAAACGTTCCCTATATACAATAAGGACACAGTAAGATTATGCCTGAACTTGATAGTGCGATCGCCGAAATCAACGCCCGCGAGATTCTCGACTCTAGAGGTCGCCCCACGGTAGAGGCTGAAGTCTATTTAGCTAATGGTGCCATGGGTTTAGCCCAAGTCCCTAGTGGCGCATCAACTGGGACGTTTGAAGCCCATGAACTCCGAGATGATGACCCTGAGCGTTATGGGGGTAAAGGGGTCTTAACCGCAGTTCGCAATGTCCAAGAAAAAATTGCTCCGGCACTCGTTGGAATAGATGCTCTCAATCAACGGTTGGTTGACCATCTGATGATTGACCGAGATGGCTCCAGTAATAAGAAAGAATTGGGCGCAAATGCTATTCTCGCTGTTTCTCTAGCAACCGCCAAAGCCGCCGCAGAAACCCTAGGATTGCCCTTATACCGCTATTTGGGCGGCCCTTCCGCTAATGTGCTTCCTGTGCCGATGATGAATGTGATCAATGGTGGGGCCCATGCGGATAATAATGTCGATTTTCAAGAGTTCATGATTGTCCCCCATGGCGCGCCAACGTTTAAGGATGCTCTACGCTGGGGTGCAGAAGTGTTTGCTTCGTTGAGCAAGGTCCTCAAAGACAAAAACTTACTCACGGGGGTCGGAGATGAAGGGGGATATGCTCCCAACTTAGAGTCGAACCAGGCAGCCTTAGATATTCTCATGGATGCCATTCATAAGGCGGGATATGAACCTGGAAAGCAAGTTTCTTTAGCCTTAGACCTGGCAGCGAGCGAATTCTATGATAATGGCAATTATGTTTATGATGGGTCTTCCCACTCGGCTGAAGAATTTGTTGGTTATCTGGGTAGTTTAATCGATCGCTATCCCATTGTTTCGATGGAAGATGCTCTCTTTGAAGATGATTGGGATAATTGGAAACTGGCAACGGAGAAATTAGGCGATCGCATTCAGCTCGTTGGTGATGATTTATTCGTCACTAATCCTAGTCGTTTGCAGCAAGGGATCGACCGCTCTGTTGCCAATGCCATTTTGATTAAACTCAATCAGATTGGTTCTTTGACCGAAACCATGGATACCATTGCTCTCGGAGCGCGATCGAGCTATCGCTCCGTTATCAGTCACCGTTCTGGAGAAACGGAAGATACGACCATTGCCGATCTATCTGTTGCCACTAACGCAGGACAAATTAAAACGGGTTCCCTCTCCCGCAGCGAACGAATTGCCAAGTATAATCGCTTATTACGCATTGAAGATGAATTAGGTGAAATGGCAGTTTATGCCGGAAGCGTTGGTTTAGGCCCCAAGATTAGTTAGGGAAATGGGGAATGGGGGAACACTCCAGAGACAGGGAGGGAGATTCCCTATTCCCTAACACAAAACGCTATATATTAAAAAATATTAAGAATTCTTGCATTAAAACCATAATTACTCATTAAATTTTCTCGATCTACCTTTCTACAGGATTGGCCCAAAGTCTGATATATAGTAAATAGTTAAGGAATGTAAGTTTTTCTAAGATTCGGGAGATATATCAAGGTGGCAATTCCTTTATTAAACTACTCTCCAAAAACACAAAATGAGCGTGTTTCCGGCTATGAAAAAGGCTCAGAAGAGCAGCCCATCATTTATTCCACGGAAAATCTGCCCGCTGGCAGTGACATGGATGAAGTAATCTGGGCTGGTTATCGCCAGGTTTATAGCGAACACCAAATTCTCAAGCAAAATAAACAAACCTTCCTAGAGTCTCAACTCCGGTATGGTCAAATCACAGTTCGGGATTTCATTAAAGGTTTAGTGACCTCCGATCCCTTCCTGCGGCTGAATTACGAAACCAATAACAACTACCGCTTTGTCGAAATCTGCGTTCAGCGCTTGTTAGGGCGCGATGTATACAGCGAGCGGGAAAAAATTGCTTGGTCCATTGTGATCGCGACTAAAGGGGTAATGGGATTTGTCGATCAACTCTTAGAGAGCGATGAATACCTAGAAAACTTTGGGTATGACACGGTTCCCTACCAGCGTCGTCGGTCTATTCCCCAACGGCCAACTGGAGATACCCCATTTAATCTCAAGACTCCTCGGTATGAAGCCTATCACCGTTCTCAGTTGGGCTTCCCTCAATTGGTTTGGCAAAACCAAATCCGCAAGTTTACTCCCCAAGAGAAAGTACCAGGCGCTGGCAGCCCTTCCTATTTCTTGGATATGGCTAAGTCCATTGGTAGCGCTCGGCCCGGAGGAGCAGGACGGGTTTCAACTGCGAATCTTCCGATCGCGGCTCCTTACCGTAAGTCAAAGTCCTAATCTTTGTCTAAGCACTTGTAAAAGTTTATTAAATTCTGGGGGTGGTGGAGCAATAGCTTCTATCCACTCCTTTTTTACTGGATGTTCCAGGCGCAGTCGCCAAGCGTGGAGGGCTTGCCCAGAGAGGTTAACGCCTACGGAGCGGTTGCGACTATAGGTGGCATCTCCCACGAGGGGATGACCGATAAAGGCACTATGGACGCGGATTTGATGGGTACGGCCGGTTTCAAGTTGGAAGTGCATGAGGGTATAGTTACCAAGGCTCTCTTGAACCTGCCAATGGGTGATGGAGGGACGACCGCCTTTTTCTGGGGGGATGATCGCCATTTTTTGGCGATCGCCAGGATGTCGCCCAATGGGTTGGTTAACGGTTCCGCTGTCGGTGCTGAGAGAACCATGGACAATACCGAGATAGTCGCGACGGGCAGTTTTTTCTTTCAGTTGAGCTTGGAGATGATAAAGGGCAGTTTCAGTTTTGGCGATCGCCAGAGCGCCAGTGGTATCCTTATCGAGTCGATGGACAATTCCCGGTCTCTGCTCGCCACCAATGCCTTTTAAGTCAGGACAATGGGCTAAAATGCCATGGACTAATGTCCCCGTTTCATGACCAACTGAGGGATGTACCACTAAGCCAGCCGGTTTATTAACAATCAAAATTTGATCGTCTTCATAGAGAATATCCAGGGGGATGTCTTCTGGGATCAGGTCAACCGGTTGCACGGGAGGCAACTCTAAGATGATGCGATCGCCCGGTTGCAGAGTCATTTTCTTCAGTTGACATACCCGATCATTGACTTTCACTTGACCGCGATCGATCAATTTCTGGAGCCGGGAGCGAGAAAAATCCGGTAACTGATCCGAGAGATAGCGATCTAGGCGATCGGCCTTCTGTTTAACCTGAAGATTAATTATTTCTGATAAATTTACAATCACAACTATAGCCCTACATGCTGTTCATGGGTAATGGGTAAAACCAATCGATTGAATCATTACTTTAAAATAAGTGGTTTTCCCCCCTAGGTCACTTGATAAAAAAAGCGGTAAAGTAAAGATATTAAGAGTTCAAGGGTGCATAGACACAATGAATTATCTACCGAAATTGCTTCAGATCCTTTTGATGATCGTGGCTATCCAGAGTTTTGGCTGTTCCCAGCAAAACCCAAACCTCATGAAACAGAACTTAGCCATTGATTGCTGCCAATGCTGTGATGACGATGGAAATAATTGTAAATGCTGTTTATGTGGATGACCTCTTGATCGCCTAAAAATTAGTGCTGATTCTTTAGCTATTACCCCACGAGTCATTTCCCTGACTCTATTTTTATAAGTCATTAAATACACTGAATAAACAACCGTTTTAAACGACTATTATGCAGTATAATTAGTCAGTAAATATCTAGCGCATTTCTCGCATAAGCTAACCAGCTTCGTATTACTTCACTGCTGCCACAATTATATCTTTTATGGAGGGGTAATCCATCAATTGCCCCTCCGTCAGTGTTCATCACTGTCCACTCTCAACTCTAAGCTATCCAATCAACTGATGATAGCAGGGGTACACTAGAAATAAGGTCAAAATGGAGTCAACCGTCCATAGAGCCTCAAGAGAAACCTGATGGTGGGAAAAGTCCTTAATTGATAGATTGAAGGGATGTGGGCAACGTTGAGCAGTATAATCAAGCGATGGGGTAAAGTCTGGCTCACTGCTACTAGCATGACTGTAGCGATCGTTGGTGTGCGGCTTACAGGACTATTACAACCTTTAGAGCTAGCGGCATTCGATCAAGGGTTTCGCTTGCGTCCAGTAGAAGCTAGAGATGATCGCATTATCATTGTTGGCATTAATGAGACAGATCTGCAAAGTGTGGGAACTTGGCCAGTTTCGGATGCCATCTTAACAAAATTATTACAAAAAGTAAAAGCTCAAAATCCTAGCGTTATTGGGTTAAATTTATACCGTAACTTGCCCGTTGAGCCAGGTTATGAGGATTTAACCGCTCTATTTCGAGAGACTTCCAACTTAATTGGGATTGAAAAAGTAGTGGGAGAAAGTGATGGGTTGGCGATCGCCCCCCCTCCTGTCCTCGCTGAACTCAGTCAAATTAGTGCCAATGACTTACCCTGGGATGTGGATGGTAAAATTCGCCGAGGGTTCCTCTATCTTGATGATGCTCAAGGTAATACAATCTTGAGTTTGGGCTTTCGTTTGGCCATATTATACTTAGAAACCCAGGATATTTCTCCTACAATTACCGAAGACTTTCAGATTACCCTGGGTGAAGCAAGCTTTTACCCCTTTTCCAGCAATGATGGGGCCTATATTCGCAGCAATGATGCCGGTTACCAGATTATCTTAAATTATCGGGGTAAACCGGGCAGCTTTACCACAGTTTCCTTGATGGATGTCCTAGAAGATCGAATTCCCGAAGATTTAATGCGCGATCGCATTATTTTAATTGGTTCAACCGCTAAAAGCTTAAAAGAATCGGTCTTAACTCCCTATAGTAATGAGATTCGAGGGATTCCTCAAGCCATGGCAGGAGTAGAAGTAAATGCTAATTTAATCAGTCAGATCATCAGTGAGGCCATGAACGGCCGGTTATCCATAAAAATTTTACCCGAAATCTGGGAATATCTGTGGATTTTTTCTTGGTCAATCATCGGCGCACAATGTATTAGTCAATGGCGGTTCATTGACGGTATTGCTAAACTTTATATTTGGCGAACTATCCTTTATTTTATCATCAGTGCTGCCAGTATTATTGGCATCAGCTATCTTCTGTTTCTCTATGGCTGGTGGATACCGATGATTCCCTCTGTTTTAGGCTTAACTAGCTCGGCACTGCTGGAAACAAGCTATACCCTCTGGAGTAATCTGAGAAAATCTCAACAACAACTGCAAGACTATTTACACACTTTAGAATTAAAAGTTGCCGAACGTACCCAAGAATTACAAGCCGCTAAATTAGCAGCAGATGATGCCAATAAAGCCAAAAGTGAATTCCTCACCAACATGAGTCATGAACTGCGCACCCCCTTAAATGGCATTCTCGGTTATAGTCAGATTTTAAGTCGAGATTCCAGCTTGAATTCTCAGCAGATTAATAACATCAAGATCATTAATCAATGTGGCACACATTTACTCAATTTAATCAATGATATTCTTGATTTAGCCAAAATTGAAGCCCGCAAAATGGACTTAAATCCCATGGATGTTCATTTTCAATCTTTTTTACTTGGAGTCGCTGAGATTTGCCGTATTAAGGCAGAACAAAAGAATATTGAGTTTATCTATAAAATTGATGATGAATTACCAGAAAATCTATTTTTTGATGAAAAACGACTCAGGCAAGTTTTAATTAATTTAATTGGTAATGCTATTAAGTTTACCCATCAAGGGGGAGTGATTTTCCATGTTTATCGCCGGAACCCCCTAATTAATTTAGATTATAATTCTACAATTCACCCCCTAGCTTTTACCATTGAAGATACTGGAGTGGGAATGAATCCCGATCAATTGAATACTATTTTTTTGCCCTTTGAGCAAGTGGGGAGTAAAAGTCAGAATGCAGAAGGAACGGGTTTAGGTTTGGCAATTACACAGCAAATTATTGATTTAATGGGAGGGGAAATAACAGTAACCAGCAAGCTGGGACAAGGGAGTAAATTTCAGCTTCATATCGACTTAAAAAGCCACAATAAGTTTAGTCATAAAACTAAATATTTCCGAGACAATCCTATTCATGTTAAAGGAAAATCACCTCGTATTTTAATTGTTGATAACCGCTGGCAAAATCGTGGAATTATCTGTGAAATATTATCGCCTTTGGGATTTGAATTTGCTGAGGCAGAAAATGGTCAACAAGGTTTAGATATGGCAGAAAAATTGAATCCAGAATTAATTATTAGTGATGTGGGAATGCCGGTAATGGATGGATTAGAGATGATTCGTCATTTACGACAATCGCCCCAATTTGAAAAGACGATTATTTTAATTTCATCGGTGCGAGCATTTGCATCCGATCAAGATCAATTTTTACAGTCAGGGGCTAATGATATTTTGTCTAAACCGGTTCAAATTGACGAATTGTTAGATAAATTGGAACATTATTTGCAGCTAGAATGGATTTATGAAACTCATGATACAGAAACTGAGGTACATAATTCTGCTGATTGTACGATGATTACGGAACAAAAAACACCGGAATCTACTGAATTAAAACAATTACACTATGCGGCTAAAATTGGCGATATTGAAGGAATAAAAGTAGAACTAGACCGAATTCGAGAACTCGATTCAAGTTATCAAAGTTTTATTAAGAACTTAGAAGAGATGGCGGCGAATTTTGATGTGGAAAGTATTGAAGATATTTTGCAAAAGTATGTATAGTATGGGTAATATTGTCAGGTGGGAAGTGCCCACCCCACCTCTATCTTCATTGTTAATTTTAACTATTCATTGTCTCCAAAAGTCCCTTAAACAGAGCTAATCCATCGGTTCCTCCTAAAACTGGATCGCTGGCACGCTCGGGGTGGGGCATCATACCCATTACATTGCCGTTCTGATTGCAAATTCCAGCAATATTATTGAGGGAACCATTGGGATTTTCTCCGACATAGCGGAAGAGAACTTGCTGATTATCTTCGAGTTGGTTAAGCGTTTCGGAATCGGCATAATAGCGCCCTTCGCCATGGGCAATGGGGAGGGTAACGTTCCGATCTTTAAGGTATAAATGGGTAAAGGGGGTTTGATTGTTTTCTACTTTCAAGGTGATGCGATCGCACACAAAGTGAAGTCCTTGATTGCGTGTTAAGGCTCCCGGTAATAATCCCACCTCGGTTAACACCTGAAACCCATTGCAGATACCAAAGACGAGCTTACCTTGGTTGGCCTGTTCGACGATCGCCCCCATAATGGGAGAAAATCGGGCGATCGCCCCGCAGCGCAAATAATCTCCATAGCTAAATCCCCCCGGTAGTACCACCACATCCACATCATCTAATGTCGTTTCTTGATGCCAAATTAACCGAGTTGGGCAACCTAACACATCGCGCAATACATACACCATATCGCGATCGCAGTTAGAACCGGGAAAAACCACCACCCCAAACTTCACGATCTTTCCCCCCTACTCTGGAATTAAATCAAAACGATAATTTTCAATCACGGGATTGGCTAACAGGCGATCGCACATTTGATCGAGTTGCTCCTGAGCCTCCTGTTCTCCCTCCGCTTGCAGTTGTAAATCAATATATTTACCAATTCTCACCCCTTCTACGGTTTCATATCCCAACTCTTTTAAGCCCGACTCCACTGCAACCCCCGCTGGATCGAGAACGGAAGGGCGCAGGGTGACAAAAATTTTCGCACGATAGGTTTGAGCCACGATTGACTTGCCTTTAGGGTACACCACTTTTAAGAGTACACCCCCTGTCCTCAGAAAGAAACTGCTACAGTGTGCAATTGAACTCCTAATTCAATATACATCCCCATGAATCCATTGAATCGGCGATCGCTCTTCCGCCTGATCCTCACCAGTTTCCTCCTTCTGGCGCTCTCCCTACCCTTCGGAGCGCCCACCTTCGCCCTAGGAGGTAAACTCCCCGAAATCGGGCAACCTGCCCCCTCCTTCCAACTGCCCACCAATACCGGAGAGGGGGAAATTTCCCTTTCTGATTATCAAGGACAATGGATCGTGGTTTACTTCTACCCTGCTGACTTTACCCCAGGTTGTACACTAGAAGCGCGGCGCTTTCAACAAGATTTACCTGAATACTTAGAGCGTAATACCCAAATTTTAGGCATTAGTGCTGATGATATTAAATCCCATGCTGATTTTTGCGACAGTGAAGGCTTAAAATTTCCCTTACTTGCCGATACCACCGGGGCAGTGAGCAAAGCCTATGGTTCTTGGTTACGATTTATCTCCATGCGCCATACGTTTATTGTTGATCCTGATGGCATTCTCCGCGCCACATTTACCGGCGTTCGTCCTGCAATTCACTCCCAAGAAGTTCTCACCCGTTTGGACGAGCTGCAAGCATAATTACAGCAGTTTTCTTTCTCTGTGCCCTGCATTTCGATCCCCCCAACCCTCCTTAAAAAGGGGGACTTTTACTGCCCCCCTTGGGAAGGGGGATTTATATCAAATCCCCAAAGTCATGCTACACATCAAATCTCCGTGTCCGGAGTGTCCGGAGTGTCTGGAGTGTCAATCATCTGTAGCAAACATCTAAGGATTTGATATTAGGAGGAGCTTGTGGACTGTACCTCATAAAGCAAGCCAAGTGCTGTAACTGTTTGATTACAGATAATTATGCACAGTATCAACCGATAAGGATAGGATTTGGGCGATCGTAGCGCTACTACATCTTTTGTATCGATAGGTTAGATAAAGTATGGCTCGAAACAAAGCTAAAGAGAACGTCTACTCTGTTATTTTATTTCTCCTCCTTTACGGAGTGACAGAAGCGATCGCTTCTGCTGGACTCTATTACCTGGGAGAAAAACGTAACGTATTCTACCAACCTGCGGACACTTTATCAGAAAAACATCAAGAGAAAATCACCGAACTCATAGAAGGTAAAACTCAATACTATCAATGGAGTTCAACATTGGGATGGACGATTCAACCGAATGGTTCATCAAGGTTATTCCAAGCTAACAGTGCTGGCTTTAGGGGCGATCGCAACTACCCACTTAAACCACCCGATAATATCTTAAGAATTACGTCATTTGGGGACTCATTTACCCATGGAGCTGAGGTCAAAAACCATGAAACTTGGCAAGCAACTATGGAAAAGTCTAGTGGCTATGAAGTCTTGAATTTTGGAGTAGGTGCTTTTGGTCTAGATCAAGCCTACCTACGCTATCAAAAAGACGGAAAACAGTACGAATCTCAAGTGGTACTCATTGGTTTTATGGTAGAAAATATTTATCGCCATATCAATACATTTCGCCCGTTTTATTTTCCACAGACAGGTTTTCCATTAGGCAAACCTAGATTTATTCTTGAAGGGGGTGAGTTATTGGAGATTCCCAATGCACTCCCCACTCAGGCACACTATCAGAAGTTATTACAGCGACCCCAATCCGTTTTAGCTGAAGTTGGCGCACACGATCGCTACTACAATCGTCGGTATAAATCCAGTCTCATAGATTGGTCCCCGACAGTGAGATTGGTGAGAATTTTAATTCAAGAGTTTTCTGATGGCGATCGCCAGACCTGGGTCAGTCTAAATCAAATCTATCATCCTGAATCAGAAGCCTTCCAGGTAACTACGGCGATTTTCGATCGCTTTTACCAAGAAGTCCAAGACAACGGTAGTATTCCGATTATTATTATTTTTCCCAGATGGCATGATGTTCAAGACTATAGAACAACAGACAATAGATCCTATCAACCGCTACTCGATCGCTTTGCAGCTCAAGGGTATCGGTATATCGATCTGATGGATCTTTTTGCTGACGAAGAACTAGACTTGAGCAAGATATTTCTGACTGAATATGGCCATAATTCTGCCTTGGGTAACCAGATGATTGCTGAGAGGATTCTCGATTATCTGAAGGATCTTCAAGAGGCTGAAACCCTTGAATTATCGCTCAATCGTTCCCCTAGACCGTCCATACCGCTAGGATAGGAAGCTAGGGAAATCAAACCCTAATTTTTAATTGTTCATTAACTTACCATGGCCTTTCAACCGGAACCCGCAGAAAAAATCCAACAACGCTTCTTCTACCAAGGACGTAAATTCAGCTTCGAGGGCGCAACCCTGCGCCTTCCCAATGGTGTTGTCGGTGACTGGGAATGCATCTATCATCCTGGAGGCGCTCTTGCTGTACCCGTCACCCCAGAAGGAAAATTAGTCCTGGTGCGTCAATACCGCTTTGCAGCACAGGGACGACTGCTTGAATTTCCGGCTGGAACCGTAGAAGTGCATGAAGATCCCGCCGAAACCATTAAACGGGAAATTGAAGAAGAAACCGGATATCGGAGTCATAAATGGCGTAAACTGGGTGAATTTTTTCTGGCTCCTGGCTATTCCGATGAAATTATTTATGCCTTTTTAGCCGAAGATCTCGAACTCTTGCCCAACCCTCCCCAGCAAGACGAAGATGAAGATATAGAAACGGTGTTAATGACTCCACAAGAATTAGAACAAGCCATTGTAGACGGGGAACAAATCGATGCCAAATCCATTTCCGCCTTCGTTTTAGCCCGTCCCTTCCTCCGCTAAGTAGGTAGGCTAAAGTATCTGTAAAATAGCCAGCACCATCCCATTACCCATTACCCCCATTACCCATTACCCGGGTGAAGCGCTATAACCTATGACTTCTCCTCCCCCTTCCCTAGAGAAACCCCGCCGCAAACAAAATGACTGGCAGCTTTTAATGCGACTGGCTCCCTATGCTCGTCGCCATGGAAAATTGCTGACAGCATCCTTAATCCTTTTATTGCCTCTGTCGTTGGCTGGCGCAGTTCAGCCTTTGATGATTGGACAAGCGGTTTCTAAACTTAAGAGCGAACCCACTTGGGCGATTTTAGATTCCTTATCGGTGTCTACCAGTATTAATCTCTTAGGGGGTTTGCTTCTGGTTACGATTCTCTTTCGCCTCCTATTTGCTGGCGTACAAGGGTTTATGATTCAAAAGGTCGGACAACAGTTAACCGCAGATATTCGCGATGATTTATTTGACCATGTTACTGCCTTAGCCGTTAAATTTTTTGACCGAACCCCCGTCGGTAGTTTGATTACCCGGTTAACCAATGACGTGGAAGCCCTCGGAGAGGTCTTTTCCACGGGAGCGATCGGCATTATCAATGATATTGTCTCCATTATGGTCATTGGTGTAGTCATGTTTCGCCAGCAATGGCAACTGGCGCTTCTGTTAATTGGTTTACTGATTCCTGTCACCTTACTGATTATTTACTTTCAACAGCAATATCGAGCTGCCAACTATATCGCTAGGGAAGAATTATCCAAGCTCAACGCCCAATTTCAAGAAAATATTATCGGCATCGATGTCGTCCAACTCTTTCGCCGTGAGCGGTTTAATCAAGAACTCTTTCGTAAAAACAATCAACGGTTTATTGAAGCTATTGATAAAACCATCTTCTATGATTCCGGAGTTTCTGCGACCTTAGAATGGATTGCCCTCGTCGCCGTTGCTGGCGTTCTCGGTTTAGGCGGAATGCTCATTCTACAAGATCAACTTACGTTTGGTATCCTCTCTGAATTTATCCTCTTTGCACCTCGTTTTTTCGACCCCCTGCGGCGGTTCGCGGAAAAATTCACCATGTTTCAATCGGGATTTACTGCCATTGAACGGATTAATGAACTCATGAGTCAACCCATTGATATTCGCGATCCAGAAGTCGAAAAACGCCAAAATCTACAAATAGGGGTAGCTTCACCCAGATCTGCATTGGAAAAGGAAAAATTGGATCAATCCACCGCTACAGAACTATCAGAGCCAAAAATAGGTGAAATTCGCTTTGAAGAGGTTTGGTTTGCCTACAAAAAAGATGAATTTGTGATTAAAAATCTAGATTTTACTATTCGCCCGGGTGAAAAAATTGCCCTTGTGGGACCAACGGGAGCTGGTAAAAGTTCGGTGATTCGCTTGTTGTGTCGCCTCTATGAACCCACCTATGGGAGGATTTTAGTTGATGGTATTGATATTCGCCATTTACCCCAACAAGAGTTGCGCCGTCATTTAGGCGTGATTTTACAAGATGGATTTCTATTTTCTGGAGATGTGAAAAGTAATATTTCCCTGGGTGAATCCTATCCGTTATCTCAAATTCAAGCAGCAGCAAAACTGACCAATATTGACCGCTTTATTGAAGAGTTACCCCAAGGATATGACACCCAATTACGGGAAAGAGGTACAAATTTATCCAGCGGACAAAAACAGTTATTAGCTTTTGCGCGAGTCGCGATTCGCAATCCGAATATCTTAGTTTTGGATGAAGCAACATCGAGTTTAGATGTGGGCACAGAAGCCTTAGTCCAAGAGGCCCTCGATCAGCTTTTAATCAATCGCACCGCCATTATTATCGCCCATCGTCTATCCACCATTCGCAATGTAGACCGAATTTTTGTCTTAAAACAGGGGGCTTTAGTGGAAACAGGAACCCATGAATCCTTATTAACTCAAAAGGGATTATATGCGAGTTTGTATCAGTTGCAAATGTTGGGGACTTGAAGATAGACTTTAGCTATAATTTATGAAAATGGTAGAATACGAACTCTTAATTTAGATTCATTAATGGTTACTATAGCGTTTCGCGCTAGGCAATAGGCTTGCTTTGCAATAGCTTGTATGGCTTAGGTTCTAAGGCTTAAAGCTGTACCTCATAGAAGAGAGAAACGCTATAATGCTCCAGATTCTAGGAAATCTCTGCTTTTCTCAATGGCTGAAATAACAATATTTTCTAAGTGACTCGACAGCGCAAAGCGCCATAACGTCTTGAGAGTGGAGGAGAGAGAAAACCCTCTCTCCTCGTAGGGGGGAAATCAACCCGTGTTTCGCATTCCCGCAGCAATACCGTTAATGGTGAGTAGAGCGCCTCGCAGTAATTCGCCCTTACTATAGCGAGAAATCACGCCCGATGAACCACCGGTATTATGTTGACGTAGGCGGCTTAAGAGGGAGACTTGTAACATGCCTAATGGAATGATGGTACGATTGCGTAACTGAACCGATCGCTGAAGCATGGGGTCTCCATCCAAAAGTCTCTCATGATTCGTAATAGCTAGAATCACTTCACGAGTGCGATAGAACTCCTCTTTGATTTGGTCAAACACCAGTTCGAGTCTCCCTAACTCCTCCTGGGGACAAAGTTTTTCCAGGTAGTGCCTGGAAATATGCAAATCTACCTTAGAAAGGGTCATTTCTACTTTCGAGACCACCATCTTGAAGAACGGCCACTTAGCATAGAAATATTGCAGCAGTTTCAGATGTTGTTGGGGTTCTTGATCGATAAATTCCTGTAGAGCTGTCCCTACTCCATACCAACTCGGCAGTAAATACCGAGCCTGAGTCCAGCTAAACACCCAAGGAATGGCTCGCAGTCCCGAAAGACCCTTCTTTTTACCTCCACGACGAGCAGGACGGGAGCTAATTTGCAGTTGACTAATTTCCTGGATGGGGGTGGCGTAGTGGAAGAAGTCGAGAAAATCGGGTTGTTCGTAGATCAGAGAACGATAGTGCGATCGCGCCTTAATCGCCAATTCTTCCATAATCTCATTCCAGGGGTCAATATCATCAAACCCACTGCCGAGGACTCCCGCTTGCACCACTGCGGAGGTAATCGTTTCCAGGTTATACAGGGCCAACTCCGGTAAAGAATATTTAGAGGCTAACACCTCTCCCTGTTCGGTTATTTTAATCCGTCCATTAATACTACGGCTCGGTTGGGCTAAAATCGCTTCATAGGCTGGCCCGCCCCCTCGACCGACAGAACCCCCGCGACCATGGAAAATCCGTAATTCTACTCCAAATGGAGTGCCGACTTGCTCTAGTGCTTTCTGGGCCTTATGAATTTCCCAGTTACTACTTAAGAAACCCGAATCTTTATTGCTATCGGAATAACCAAGCATGATTTCTTGTAATGCTGGTTTTTGCTCTTTTAAGGCTTCATATCCACCAGAAATGGAAGCTCGATAGGGGAGTAATTCAAACAGTGCTTGCATCACTATTGGCGCTCGTTTGAGGTCTTCGACGGTCTCAAAGAGGGGAACTACTTGTATCGTACTCACACCAGTGGCTGGATCATAAAGTCCGGCTTCTTTGGCTAACAGCAGTACTTCGAGAATATCGCTGACATCATTGCTCATGCTGATGATGTAAGTTTGACAGATTTCCCGGCCAAATTCCTGTTGCAGTTGACGCACCATGCGTAGGGTTTCGATGGTTTCACAGGTTATTTCCGAAAACGGTAATTCTCCTGGAATCAAGGGTCGCAAGGTTTGCAGCTCTGTCGCTAACCATTCAACCCGTTCTTCTTCGCTCAGGTCGTCATAGGATTGGGGTAGAATCCGCAAGTATTGGATAATTTCGTTAATGGCGCTGCTATGGCGAGAACTTTCTTGACGGATGTCTAAATGGGCAAGTTTAAACCCGTAAATTTCGACTTGGCAAATGAGATCTTCAAGTTCCCGACAATAAAAACCGGTTTCGGTTAGGGAGCGATGAATCAGTTGCAGTTCTTTCAGGAAGTCTTCACTCGAGGAATAACTGTGCGTGGTAAGGTTACTTTCGGGAAACTTGGGTCTACCGTCTTGGCCAATTAGGGGCCGATGGGTGACTTGAATTTCGGATTGCAAGTTGCGATCGCGGGTTTCTTCTAATCGTTTTAGAATATACGACAACTTTAGACGATAGGGTTCCTGACGATAGCGAATTGACAGTTGCTCATAAACTACGGGAAGCTGTTGCTGGTCTTGCTCTAACGATTCTAATAGCTCAGGTAGCACATCGCTCCAGTGCAAGGATAGACTCAGGATATCCGTTAAGTATTTAATCGAAGTAATATACTTTTCTAACACCAGGTTTCGTTGATAGCAAGCGGTTTGCCACGTCACTGAAGGGGTGACAGATGGGTTGCCATCTCGATCCGATCCGACCCAAGACCCGAAGGTACAAAATTTATATTGAGGAGGAGTTAAGTTGGGGAATGTGCCCTTGAGAGCCTGCTTAAACCTCTGATAGAGTTTGGGAATGGCATCAAACAGAACTTCCCCAAAGTAGTGGAGAGTATAATCAACTTCATCTAAGACCCGAGGCTTAAATTGATGCAATTCATCGGTACGCCACCAGAGGCGAATTTCTTGGCGTAGTTGTTCCGTTTTTTCATTAATTTTGTTGGCTACAGCCGAGGGAATAGAGGCAGAATTGCCCTTAGTCGCCACTAATCCTTCTTCCCATTGATCCAGTTGTTGCAGCAATTTCGCAATCCGCCGTTGCTTATCCCGAATGGTATGGCGAACAATTTCCGTTGGGTGAGCGGTAAAGACTAAGCGCACATCGAGTTGATTAATCAACGTTTGAATCTGTCCGGGGGGCACATTCAGTTCTTTTAGTTTGGGAAATAGAGAATGAAATGTACCTAAGTCACGACGGATTTTACTGAGATTGCCACTCCAAGGTTTGGGTTGAAAATGTTCTGGAGGCGAAAGTTCTTCTGGTTCACTTGAGTCTAAAGAAGGGTTAGCGGATGTAGGGGAATCCCAATATTGCTGTTGTTGGCCCCTTTGCTCATAATGCTGTTCAACGATATTAATAAGTTGGAAATAGAGGGCAAACGCCCGAGTTGCCCGGATGGAGGCGTTCAAATCTAAGTTTTCAATTAAGGCTTGGGTTTGGGTGTTGACCACATTAGGGGCTTGACCTTCTGGGGAGCAGAGGGTACGCATTTCCCTGATTAAGGTGATTAGCTCACTGCCACATTCTTGTTGGAGTACCGACTCCCACAACTGTTCGACTAATTTCAGACGCTGACGCAACAGCAACTCAGAGGTTAGAGTCGCCACGACTTCATTGGAGGAGGAGGGCGAACTATTAGCGGATAGGTTACTCAAGCTAGGGTTTGAGGGGTGAAGTGTTGAACTCATCGAATTCTGATCCAGCTAGTGATACTCAACCATTCTAGGGGGTGAAGGTTGCTTTGACGGGAGTGATGATTGATCGGTGAATCGATCAATCGACTTCTTGCAGAAGTCAGGCAAGAGACAATAGTCATAGAAGAATCTTATGATTACTGCATTACTATTTCGTTTTCTGCCCACTGATGCAAGAGGTCTCAATATTTCGCGGGCGGTTGGTCTGCTTTTGATTGTCAAGGGGAGATGGAGAACAAACTGTCCATAATGAACAGTTTTCCCGACAAGAGTGGTTTAGATTTCTAGGTTTCTCGATTCGATTCGGATGAGGTATGCGGAGGCTCAGTGAGTAAGGGTAGGCGATCGCCGCGAAAAATCTCTTCTGAGTCTCGACCAACTTGCTGCCAGAATTGACTCACATTCTTTAAGGCTAAGAGGCCAACGACCACAGGTAGGGTCGATAAACTTAAGAGGATAGAGATCCCTCCACTAGAAACGGTAGGGGAAGACTCTCGATCAGATTCAAGGGAGTTAGAAGGTTGCATATTTTTTTTGTAAAGCGATATAAAGTGTCTAGGGAGCAAGCCCAATCCCATGAATTGGATTATGGGGTTTGATCGCCCAACTCATGCCGTTCCAATGGCATCCAATTCGCTCAGTCTATCCTGAAAAAGTGGCTTTATCAAAGCATAATCCCCTATTCCATCCCATTGTGTAATACCATGCATGGAGACTGGTTTGATAGCAACCGCTAAAGCCGTTAGGACAGGTTTGAATCCTGAAACCTAGCTCCCATAATCTGTTGCCTATTGCTAGAGTGCCTATTCCCTACTCCCTAGCGTTCAACGCTATAACGCTTCCCACTCCCCCTTGATGTCATCTTCCCTATGCCGCCCATGAATTCTACTCACACAATCGGGACTTGGACAAGTTTATCCCAATGGGCCCAAGATCGGATTGGGCCAGAGGTGGGAAAAGTGAAAGTCCGAGTACGGGGTAATATTCTCCATATTCTTTGTGAAAGCGCTCCCCATTCTCCTTCGCAAGATTGGGTGGAATCAAGTTTAATTGAAGGACTATCCGAGATTTCCCTAGATCGTTTACTGCCAGAGGATCAACCGCCAATTTACCAAATCTGGATTTATGGTCGGGTGAGTGGGCCGAATTATCCAGAGTGGACGAAACAAATTGATTTGAATAAGCTGGAGATCGCCTCTGTTCCCAATCCGAGCGATTATGGCGATCGCCCGCCAGAAAACGCCCCTCCCCCCCGAGGAGAACGGCCTACCCCAACACCAGAAAACGGACGTTCAGTAGCGGCGGCAGCGGTTGCTGACCCCATTGAGACTAGCTCTGGAATGGGGATGGTGGTCTCGAATCGTAATTTAGCGGCTGAGGGTAATCCCCATGCGATCGCCCGTTACCTCAGTGAAAGCCTCAGTCCTCTGGGGATTGGAGTCAAGGTTAAGGTGAAAACCCTGAAGCGCTACAATCAACTGGATACTCCCTTTAAACGGCTCCATGTGGGTATCTATAGCAACTATAGTCCCGATTCCAGCTTACTGGGGCCGAAAATTGCCGGGCAATTGCGGGAATTAGAGCTATCCGGATTTCGGGATGCGGCGATCGCCTGTCAAGTTCATGGCGAACCTTCCCCAGATTGGGTGTTGCTGGTCGATCTGACTCCCCGCTCGGTGATGCTCCGTCAATGGGCACGATGGGGAGATGTCCCTGCAATTAATCGCCTGATTGACCAAATTTTAGCCCCAGAAACCCAACTACATATCTCCGCTATTCTCAAAGAATCGACCCTACACCTATTTTGTCGGGGGACAATAATTCCCCAGCAAGACCTGGTCATCCAAAAGATTCAAAGTTTACTCAAGGCGATCGCTCCCCAAGGTATTCATGCCGCCACAATCTATGGTCACCTGAATAATAAATCGACCCCGGCTTGGGTAGATTGGCTGGATCTGCCCGCCAAAAGTGACCAGGATTTGCATCCCTCCACCCTAGAATTAGCCCAAAAGGGTTATCAAGTCGCCCTACAATTTCTGCTGAATCGACTGCTCAACCCGGAAATTGAGCAACAACTCAGCACTGGAGGAATTCGGATTCAAATTCTGCTCAAGCAAGACCTCTTGCATGTGATGAGTGATGCTCCGGTTTGCCCCAATCAACGGCAAGTCGCTCCCCTAGTGGCGAAATTCTTGCGTCAACTGAAAATTCCGGGGATTGCTGGCGTGCGGGTTTATGGACGTAGAGCGGGTCAAAAACTGCCCCGTTGGAACTATGGGGTTGACTTTAAGTCCAGAAAACGCTTGGTTCCGGAAGCGCCCCCAGAATTCGCCGCCAGTAGTGCCTATGTAGGCGATCTAATTGCCCTCGATCGCGCTCCCCATCGCTGGGAAGATTCTCCCTCCTCGGTGAATTCAGATCCTCACCCTTCTTCAGTAGCTGCCCAGGAAACGGAGGATCGATCCGCTTCACCCCAGCAGACAGCTCCAGCTTCTCCCCCTCAACCTTCGATTGCCCCGAAGAAGCGTCCGAAAATCTCCTTAGTACAACGCTGTCAACAAGCGTTAGTCAGAAGTGGACTTTTGGCTCCTGATGCCCAACCTGCCCCCATTGAAGGTACGCTTTCCCCCTATTCCCCCACTCCCTATTCCCCACTGCCAACTCCCCAAGCGAATCCGAGTTGGAGGGATCGCCTGACTCCTCAACTGATGATTGCCCTGGTTTGGTCAGCTCTGGGACTATTGCTAACGTTGGAAATTGATTGGTTATTGGGGTATAAATTAACCCAATTAGCGACTCCAAATCTCTCCAGTGCGGCGATCGCCCCAGGCTATTTGAATTTAGGTACAGATCCAGCCAATGCCAGTGATGAGAGTGTGTTGGGGAATCAGGAGGCGACATCAGAGGAGTGTGCAGATAGTTCCTGTTTAAGTCCCCCGTCTCCCTATCCCACGTTTAATAATCAACTGATTGATGAGCATTTGGGGCGATATCATGCCTTGATGTTAGAATCCGGTGCACCCGATGTGATGATTATTGGCTCATCCCGTGCCCTACGAGGGATCGATCCGCAGCAACTGCGAGAGGATTTGGCCGATCGAGGCTATACGGATGTGAGTATTTATAATTTTGGTATCAATGGGGCAACCGCTAAGGTGGTGGATTGGGTGATTCGGGAATTGTTGACTCCCGAACAGTTGCCGAAAGTGATTATTTGGGCCGATGGTACCAGGGCATTTAATAGCGGACGGGAGGATCTAACCTATGAGGCGATCGCTGCTTCTGAAGGCTATCAGCAGTTGCAAGCGCAAACCCTAAACCGGCCGGAGTATGGTACACCTTGGTCTGGAAATTCATCACCTCAGACCTCTGAGGATAACGAGCCGGGGTTAGAGCGCTTTTCTATTACCCAGAGCTACGAACAAGCGAATGATTGGCTAGAAGCCGGTTTGGGGTCGTTGTCTGCGGTGTATGCCCAGCGCGATCGCCTCCATAACCAAATTCAGACAACCCTTTCTCAGATTTTACCGGAAGATAGCTCACATCTGACCCGGGTAGAAGACCCGGAAATGCTACAACCGGCAATTCTTAATCCGGATGGGTTTCTGCCTTTCAAAATTGAGTTCGATCCCAATACCTACTATGAGAATCATCCTCAAGTCTCTGGGGCTTACGATCGCGATTATGAGTTCTTTAGTTTAGAAGGCGAACAGGATGAAGCTCTTAGAAATACGATGGCTTATACCCAAGACATGGGCGTGAGTTTGATGTTCGTCAATATGCCCTTAACAGATGTGTATTTAGATCCAGCCCGCACAGCCTTTGAATCCCAGTTTCAGGACTATCTTCGCACCCAACAAGCCTTGGGTTTACAGGTTCAGGATTGGATCTTGCTCTGGTTGGGGGGAGAATACGGTTATTTTTCCGATCCCAGTCATCTGAATCGTTATGGTGCTGAGGCGATCTCCACGGAACTCGCCCAAACTCCTGATATTGACTGGACGAAACAATTAAAAATTAAAAATTAATAACTAAAAATGATTCTACACCCATTTCCCTATTGCCTAGCGCGAAGCGCTATATAACCGATGAGCTTCACGTCCCTTCTCTATGGTGTATTTTTATTCAGCGTCTGCATCCTCTATTGGTCAAGTCAATCCGGGAAAACGCGGTTTTTGTTACTGGCGATCGCCTCATTAATCTTTTACGCCTCTTGGCAACCCCAATATCTGCCCCTACTTTTAGCCATGACTTGGGTTAATTACAGTTTAGCCAAAGTCCTAGTTCCCGATTCCGTCCAAGGTTCCCACGGTCAAGATTGGCAGTTATCTAACCAAGAATGGCAGTTCGCCCAAGCGGGTTGGAATCAGCGGCGCTTTTTTATTCTCGTCGTTGGAATCATCTTAAATGTCTTTCTGTTATTCGGCTTTAAGTACATTCCCTTTGTCCTCGGTTCCGTCGGCCAGATCTGGCAAATCCCCACTGCTACGGCTTCTGCCGACTGGGTGAGCGACAATGTGATCGCACCCCTGGGGCTGAGTTTCTTCTGTTTTGAGGCGATCGCCTATTTAGTTGATGTCTATCGTGGGGCACCTGCTGCTAAAAGTTTTACCAAATTTGCTGCGTATAAACTCTTTTTTCCCAAGCTAATTTCCGGCCCCATTACCCTGTATCAGCAACTCACCACCCAACTGAGAACGCCTCAATTTCCATCTATCGAAATGTTCACAGAAGGGTTATGGCTAATTGCATTAGGAGCCACGAAAAAAGCCCTGGTTGCTGACCGTTTGGGCATGATTGTAGACCTCAGTTTTACCCACCTCGTCCGCGCCGGAAGTTGGGATTTATGGTTAGCCACCCTTGCCTATGGACTCCAACTCTTTTTAGATTTTAGTGGCTATGTCGATATTGTGCGAGGCAGTGCCATTCTACTCGGCTTAACTTTACCAGAAAACTTTGAAGACCCCTATTTTACGACCAGCATTGCCGACTTCTGGCGACGTTGGCACATGACCCTAGGAAATTGGCTGAGAAACTATCTTTATTTTCCTTTGGGAGGCTCCCGTTTAGGATTATTCAGAACGTGTTTCAATCTGCTGATTGTCATGTTTATTGCTGGAATTTGGCATGGTGCAGCTTGGGGCTTTATTGTTTGGGGTGTTTATCATGGATTAGCCTTAGTTATCCATCGTTTAATGGATAGTTTATCCAAGCAAAGTCATGCCTTAAAAGCATTTTGGCAAAGTTTACTGGGCACACTATTGGCTTGGGTAATAACCCAATTCATGGTATTTACTGCCTGGATATTTTTCCGTCTCCCCAACTTAAAAGACTCTTGGTTTGCCATTTCTCATTTATTTGGCAAACAGGCTGACCCCCAATTTACCCAGAAAATTTATCTCGATACTCTGGGTATCGATCGCCTACAATTCACCTGGATATTATGCGCTCTAGTCAGCCTTATGACGCTTCTCTTTTTATTGCAGCGACGCTTGAATTTACAGCTCAATTGGCCCATCAAGTTAGTCTTAATTCCTGTCAGTTTATATTTGGTGTGGTTACTCGCTCCCCAAGGGGCACTACCCTATATTTATTTTGATTTCTAAACAGCGTTTAAGTTGATTTTAGCGATCGGATTCATTATTCTAAAACGACAGTGCAATCGCTTATCTTTTTGAAAAGCTCTAGATCTACTTACCTAATCTCTTTTTATATCCTTCTAAAAATAATTTCCTATACTTTCCAGTGAAACCCATTAAATTGACAGCACAAACTTCATCAGAACTGTTCAGTTCTAATGCCAGATCTTCTGACATCAATATCTGATGACAGATCGGTTCATTAAAGAGTTCAATACGAAGCTCTTCTGATCCTACTTGAATCTGGGGTTTTCCTGGAAAGTCAACAAACTTTTCAGCTCTGGGAAATGGTAACAGTTCAGCCATTGGGTGGACATCTTTATATTCTTTTGTCCAAATATTAGTATCTATTTTGACAGCCCCAATCCTCGTGGAAATGGAGTGAGTTTTATGATTTTCATTTTTTCTTTCCAAAGTTCCATTGTAGACGATAAGTTCAATCATTTCAATTAGACCGCTATAACGGTTTATATCAAAGTTGATAATATTTTTACCTGCTGGATCGTCTAATCTCCAATATAACTTCCCAAAAGATTCATTCAGATTAGGGTAACCAACTATAATATGTAATGAAAGATGAGGTTCAACCCACCATTCTACTTCAACCTCTTCAGCAATAGTCTCTTGGATAAGTAACTTCTTTTTGATTATTGTCATCGCTCAAAATCCTGAAAAATCACACCAAATATATTAAGTGTTGATATAATATTGTACTCGGGTTGTATGATAGCCGGATATAATTTGCTTCTATAGCAGAGAAAGAGTTCGTGAGGACATGGTTCAAGAGTGAAACCTAGCTACCATCACCTATTCCCTATTCCCTATTCCCTAGCGCGTAGCGCTATAAACTTCTATCGGGTGTGGATTATCCGAGTATTTCTTCCACTGTAAACGAAGTATCTGGAAACGATTGAAGCGCAATTTCTCCTGCTTCTAACCGTTGCACTTGCTGATAACCTTCCGGGGTGGGTTGTCGATACACTTCTAAACACTGTTCGGGAATATTAACGAGCCAAACTTCCGGTATTTGCGCTTGTGCATAAAGGGGAATTTTGATTTGTTTATCCCCTCGAAGCGTTGAATCCGCCACTTCTACCAGTAAAAATATATCCTCCGGTTGCGGATGTCCATCCCGATACAAACCAGGACGGCGATGCAACAGGCATAAATCGGGTTGAGGTTCAGAGGTATCATCTAACTGTACCGGATTTTGTCCTCTCAACCTGACTCTTCCCCATAATTTCGATAGGAATAATTCAGTTAGGCGATCCACGTAAAAGGAATGAATTGGGCCAATAGGTGACATTTTGATAATTTCTCCTCGAATTAATTCCGTGCGATCGCCCGCAGACAGAATCCCAGCCATACCCATCATATGGTACTCTTCGACTGTAAATAACCGCTTCAGTAACAGTGACATCGCTTCCTCCTAAACCTATATGAGGTGTAGATTATCTAAAGATTTCCTCAATTCTAAACCGGATATCTGGCAACAACTGAACCGCAATTTCTCCTGCTTCCAACCGTTGCACTTGCTGATAACCTTCTGGGGTGGGTTGTCGATACACTTCTAAACACCGTTCGGGAATATTAACGAGCCAAACTTCCGGTATTTGCGCTTGTGCATAAAGGGGAATTTTGATTTGTTTATCCCCTCGAAGCGTTGAATCCGCCACTTCTACCAGTAAAAATATATCCTCCGGTTGCGGATGTCCTTCCTCATAAAAATCATCACGGGGACGCAGCAGGCATAGATCCGGTTCGGGTTCAGAGGTATTATCTAACAGTATCGGACTTTGGACTCTTACCCATGCCTGTTCACCGAATTGGGAAAGCAATAGTCTATTCAATATTCTATTGAGGCGATCCACGTAAGCTGCATGAACTGGACCCATTGGTGACATTTGAACAATTTCTCCTCGAATTAGTTCTGTGCGATCGCCCGCAGACAGAATCCCAGCCGTACCCATCTTATGGTACTCTTCGACTGTAAATAACCGCTTCAGCAACAGTGACATCGCTTCCTCCTCTGCTTCTAACCCTAAACCCATCGAACCATCTGCACCCGATAGCGCTCTTTTTTCGTCATTGCTACATCCTTGACTTCCAAGCGTCCTTTGCCGCGAATGGCGATTAAATCTCCCGGTTTTACCGTATGACTGGCTTGGGTAACCTCTTTCCAGTTCACCCGCACATCCTTCGTTTCAATCATCTGCACCATTTTACTACGGGAGACACGAAACCCAGCCGAGGCGATCGCATCCAAACGCATCGAAGCTTCCACCGTCGTCATCTCTTGGCGCTTCGGTTCTCTCACTTTTAACTCCCCAATATCAATCGCTTGGGTTTTCACCGGAACCGAGCGCACCTGAGTTAAATTCATCTCTAGAAATTCCACCAATTCCGGAACCACAATAACTTGCGCTCCCCGCTCTCCCAAAACGATCGCATCACCCGTTTTTTCCCGCACAATTCCCGTACCCAACATCGACCCTAAAAAGTCCCGATGAGTCGCCGTGTCAAACAGAAAATTACCCGCAATTTCCAATACCGCAATCTCCACATTTTCTGGCTCTAGGGGCACTTCTTCCCGTGCAATACCTAACCGTTTGCGTTCTGCTTGCGGATATCCTCCCCAAGCCACTAAATGAACTTCCGTCAATCCCTTAAACACCGTTTCGCATTCGGCTAAAATCGCAGGCGATAAAAAGTCCGTGGTGATCACTTCCCAAGTTTTGATCGCTCGTTCTGCCCGATCCAAAATTTGGGCCATTTCTTCTCGATTTTCAACGCCTTTGAGCAAATCGGCTTTAGGTAGCATAACGGGAATTGAGTTTAATATTTTAAGTTCGGGAGCGGTTTGCGCCAGGTTCCCAGATTCAGACCCAGAAACTGGTGAATTTGGTTAACTGTTTGCATTTGTTCCTGGGAATTGGGCTGAATTCCCAAATTTAAGGGAAACGATTGCCCATTATTTAAGATTAACATAATTTGGTATCTTTGGGCAGATCTTGCGGACCAACCCAGGGGTTCCAATTGAATATCCCAGATCTCAGCTAAGGAATATTCCTGGATCTCCGTTCCCAAAATTCCTTTAGAAACAATCGTCAGGCGATCGCGGGTTTTACTAAAGTCGTAGACTTGTGTTTTGCCGTTGGTTAATAACAGACTCACTCCGGCAATCATCATCGTCAAATAGAAGAGGGGAAGTGCCCAAATATAGAGTATCCAGGAAGCCATAAAACTGGCAAGTGCCATAAAAACCGGAAATCCAAAGATTAGCCCCAGAATCATCATCCAAAGTTTGTATGGATGGTAGCGAAATTTGAGTTCAGTTGCTGTGTTTTCTAACATAACCATGATGTTCACCAAATTTGATGTGGGATTCAGAAGCCGGGTTGCTTCAACAAACCCAGCTTCTAAGAGGATTACGAATTGCTATATGTGGACTGAAGGGAAGGGTTAACTGATGCGTTGTTCACCGGTATCGGTTTGAGTGCTTGATGACGTAACTGATCTCCAATTTGGAATTGTCGCAGTTGTACTCTGGTGATTTTAACTCCCCAAGGTTCTGTCGCCACATCTAATTTTTGCACCAGAGTTTCATTGAGTTCATTTCGTACTGTAAACAGATCGTTCAATTCAATAGTTGCCAGTTCAGTGCGAATGTTGATCTCGATTAGATCGATTATCGCTTGACGCAAATTCTGGACTTTATAGCAGGATTTTTCCAGATCGAGAATTTGCCAATAGACCACCATATCGAGGGTGACGCTAATACGATCGCTGGTCAAGCAGACCAAAGGCTTCGTGTCTAAAGGTTGTTCGCGCAGGGTTTCTTTATAAGCAACTTGTTCAAAAACAGGAACCAAGAATGTCAGTCCAGGTTCTAGTTTTTTGCCATTATATTTACCCAAGTGTTCAACCAAGGCTTGATCGCCCTGTTTGACTACTTTCAGACTCGCGGCGATAGAGGTTCCACTTAAAGCAAAGAACAAGAACAAGAACCATTGATATAAGAAAACTTCAATCATGATTAAATTCCTAAACAAAGTTGACGGGACAAGCAATAGACTTAAGCATCCAAAAGGTGATTGGGGACAACAATTAAAGTGTTGCCTTCTCGACGGAGAACATAGACTTTCGTGTGGACAGGAATGGCTTGGCGACGGTTTTCACAAGAGGCAGACCAAGAATTGCCTTCAAAGCGTACTCGACCCATTTCTCCAGCCGGAATTTCCGTGAGGGTAATCGCTTCAGTCGTTTCAAATAAACTCGATGTTTTTTTCTGTCTAAATAGGGGTCTGATCCATAAGGTGCAAGCACCAGATAGAGACATCCAATAGAGAATTTGTAAGCTATGGGGAATGCGGTAAAAGACATTGCTGCGCCAGAGAAGAAAGGCGACAATCAAGGCGCAGATTCCCATAATTAAGGGCATAAATTTAAAGGCTTTAGGCACTGTTTTGGGTAATAACAGTTCGCTCGATCCAAGAATCACTCCAACAACGACCCAAATGATGGCAGGATGGAGTGGGGAAACGGTTTGAGTCGCTAATAGAATTTGAATGGTTAGCATGTTGACCTCCCCTTGTGGTTAGGGAGTTATCAGGCGATCGCCCCAAGATACGGCAATTCGTTACAAAACTTCATGATTCCTGCCCCGCCTATCTCCATTGACTCCTCACCTGTGCGTGGCACGATATCTTCAAATAGGATAGAGTATCTAAGGGATAAAACAGTTAAGACACAAATGGTATAGCCTATTTCCCATTCCCTATTCCCTATTCCCTATTCCCTTTTGCCCATGCTTCAGACTAACGTTACCCCCTTTGAGCGTAAACTTCAGGCTCCCCTCACCAAAGAGAAAATTACGGTATTACAAATTAATTTAGGTAAACGCTGCAACCTTGCCTGTACCCATTGCCACGTCGAAGCAGGGCCTAAACGCACGGAAGAACTCACTCCAAAAATCTGCAATCAACTGATTGAACTGATTGAAAGATTTCCCCAGATTAAAACGGTCGATCTCACGGGAGGAGCGCCAGAACTGAATTATGGCTTTCGCTCCCTGGTCGAAGCAGCGAGAAAAGCGGGTAAAGAAGTGATTGTGCGCTCGAATTTAACCATCTTTTTTGTCGAAGGTTATCAAGATTTACCCCAATACTTCGTAGATCATCAGGTGCGTGTAGTTGCCTCTTTACCCTGTTATCTGGAAGATAATGTGGATAAAATGCGTGGAAATGGAGTTTATCAAGATTCAATTCGCGCTCTACAACAGTTAAATCAACTCGGTTATGGTCGAGATCCACATCTCATTCTAGATTTGGTTTATAATCCGGCAATTCCGAATTCAGAGAAGTTTTCTTTAACGCCGGATCAACAGAACCTAGAGAGTGCCTATAAACAGTATTTACAGGAACATTTTCGGATCGAGTTTAATTCCTTACTGACGATTACGAACTTACCCATTGGGCGTACCAAGGTTCATCTTCAAAGGAGAAATATCTATGAACCGTATCTGAATTTCTTGGAAGATAATTTTAATCCTCAGACTATCTCTAGTCTGATGTGCAAACCAGAATTATCGGTGGATTATTTAGGGCAAATTTACGATTGTGATTTTAATCAAATGGAAGGTATTCCCGCACGGACTGCCACCGGAGAAACCTTAACCGTAGCCCAACTGTTAGACTGGGGAACTTTAGATGTAATTCAACAGGTGAGAACCGCTTCCTATTGTTACGGTTGTACAGCAGGAGCGGGTTCAAGTTGTGGGGGTTCTTTGGTTTAACGAGGTGGTATGGCGCTTCGCGCTAGGGAATAGGGAATAGGGAATAGGAAAAACCAGATTTTGCTCTTTACGGGTAGCTTAAATATCTGCGATCTCTGTTTCTAAGAGAGCATTTAACAGGACCTCTCAATCTCTCCATCTCCCCATCCTCTAGCGTAAAGGCTCTCCGTAGCGGTATGGTAATAAGAAGTTGTCCTCTTGCGATCGCGTGTTGCCCTCATGACTTCGACTGCTCCCAAGCACCATAAAGCTAAAGCCCTCAAACCCGGTAGCGTGCCTCCGGCGAAAGAACTCTGTAGTCAATGTGGGCTGTGCGATACTTACTATATTCACTACGTTAAGGAAGCCTGCGCCTTTATTAATCAGCAAATTCCGGGACTGGAAACGGAAAGTCATGGTAGAGCGCGTGATTTGGAGAATGAAAATGAACTCTATTTTGGCACTCACCAGCAGATGATGGCAGCTCGGAAACTAGAACCCATTGAGGGGGCGCAATGGACAGGAATTGTGAGTGCGATCGCCATTGAAATGTTGACTCAGGGCAAGGTAGAAGGGGTTGTATGCGTCCAAAACACCCCGGAGGATCGATTTCAACCGATGCCCGTGATTGCCCGTACTCCAGAGGAAATTCTCGCGGCACGGGTGAATAAGCCGACGCTTTCACCGAATTTGTCGATTTTGGAGCAGGTGGAACAGTCGAGGATGAAGCGTTTGTTGGCGATCGGCGTGGGCTGTCAAATTCAAGCCCTGCGAGCGGTTGAGAAGGAATTAGGGCTAGAGAAACTTTATGTGTTGGGAACCCCTTGTGTGGATAATGTGACTCGTGCTGGGTTGCAAAAGTTTTTGGAAACCACCAGCCGATCGCCAGAAACCGTCGTTCACTATGAGTTTATGCAGGATTTTCGGGTACATTTCAAACACGAGGATGGCTCTACGGAAACCGTACCCTTTTTCGGACTGAAGACAAATCAACTTAAGGATGTGTTCGCCCCCTCCTGTATGACCTGCTTTGACTATGTGAACTCCCTTGCCGATTTGGTTGTGGGCTATATGGGCGCACCCTTTGGTTGGCAGTGGATTGTAGTTCGCAATGATACAGGTCAGGAAATGCTGGATCTGGCCATGGAGCAAATCGAGACGCAGCCAGTGATGTCAAAAGGCGATCGCCGTCAAGCCGTGCAACAAAGCATTCCCGCCTACGATCAAGGCGTTACCCTGCCCATGTGGGCTGCCAAGTTAATGGGCGTAGTCATCGAAAAAATCGGCCCCAAAGGGTTAGAATACGCCCGCTTTTCCATCGATTCCCACTTTACCCGCAACTATCTGTATATGAAACGCAACTATCCCGAAAAATTAGAGCAGCACGTGCCAGAGTTTGCCAAGAAAATAGTCGGTCAGTATCAGTTGCCGGAAGATTAGTACGTTCTCGTTCTTTGAGGGTGGGAGGATTGGGTTAGTGGCCAATGATTTGTTTCTCACTCAATAATTAATGATCAGAATGGTAATCCTGGGACACTCGGAACAGAAACGGGAGGTGCAGGAACTGGAATACCTTGAGCCGTACAGGTAAAGCCTAAATCTCCAAATAATTGTAGGCAAATCGATCGCAAAGCCCCTTCTACCGTCACCGGCACAGTAAAGCCCTGAAACAGTTCCCCTGCAACAATTTGGGCAAATTCCTCCGGGGTAATGTCTTGGATTTGGCCTAAAACATTGCCTACGACGGGCAACTTTTGACCAGCGCTTAAAATTATAGGTTCAGCGGCTTCCAAAGCACCTTGGGGAGTTACCAACACTGTTCCTTCTAAAACCTTGATATTGCCATTATTTTCAGCATCAACTTCTAGGAGGTAGAGCGTTCCTTGGACATTGACTAAAAAACCGGCAATACAGCCATCGACAGGACCGCTGACCAGAAGTTGACCGTTTTTAACTTCCACACATTGACCGACGGTAACCGAAGAATTGCTGCCCAAACGACCAACAGCTCCATTATTAAACTCTAAACCAGCTCTAGCTTCTTGGGTGATCACCGCTTGACCAAAATCCGCTTGATCTTCGACTTTAGCGGGGTTTTCTTCGATGAACACTTCTTCGCTGTCTAAAATTTCGTTCACTTCGGCTTGGTTAATTTGGGCTAAAGTCGAGAGGGGAGAATAGAGCATTGCTCCACTCGCGAGTAGACTGCTGAGAACAATACGGGAAATTCTGGAGATAGAGTTCATAGTAAAATTATGAGTTTTTTTCATTTAGCCCCAACCCATTTTAGGCTGAGGATCGTTAGTGCCATCGTCGGGATAGTTTGGGGGGTTGGGGGCGAAATGGTTTTCGTCCCTACTCTGTTTGCTTCTCACGTGCCTCATGCAGAACCCCTAGCCTGGGGAGTGGAAAGTTCCCCAGAGGCAATGGAGATATTCCGAGAGGGAATGAAACACTATAGCCAAGGAACAGCTAAAGGACTGCGGGAGGCGCTAAAGTCTTGGGAAGTGGCACTCAAGGTTTCGCAAGAGACTGAAAATACGGCCCAGGAAATCATCATCCTCAATTGGATGGGGTTAGCCTATCGCGAGTTGGGGGAATTTGACCAAGCATTTTCCCTTTATAACCAGCTTTTACCGAGAACGGCTAGTCATCCCCAAACGGAAGCCAGCGTCCTGTTGTCTTTGGCACAGGTGCATACGAAGCTATCTAACTACCAAGAGGCGTTGGATTTGTATAATCAGGCGTTGGGAGTGTGGCGCAGTGTCAATTTTAGAACGGGAGAAGCGGCAACTTTAAATAATTTGGGCGTAGTGTATACGGAGTTGGGGGACTATAACCAGGCGCTTACCACCTATAACCGTGCTTTGGAGTTAGTGAAGGATCTGGGTAACCAAAAATCGATCGCCGCTACGTTAAATAATATAGGTGGCAGCTATAGTGACTTGGAGCGGTATTCCCAAGCCTTGGTTCATTATCAAGATGCCCTGAAACTGTGGGAAGATGAGGAGGATCGCCAGGGACAGGCGAGTACGTTGAATAATATTGGCTTTGTGTATGGGAAGCTGGATAAACCCGATAATGCTTTAGCGACTTATGTGAATGCTTTGCCGTTATGGGAAAAATTGGGCGATCGCGCCGGAAAAGCGAGTACCCTGAATAATCTGGGCTATGTTTATGCCCAACAGGGAAATTTAGAGTTAGCCCTAACCTACTATAATCAGGCTCTAGACTTACGGCGACAGGTGGGAGATCGCCCCAAAGAAGCGCTTACCCTCTATTCCATCGCCCAAGCGCAGCGCCAACAAGGGAAGCTTGAACTCGCCCAAACCACTATAGAAAGTGCTCTTACTCTGATTGAGGATCTCAGAACCCGTGTCAGTGTGCAAGACCTCAGAAGTACGTTTTTCGCCAGTAAGCAGGACTATTATGAGTTTTATATCGATCTGCTCATGGAGCGTCACCGTAATACCCCCGATCGCGGTTATGATACTCAGGCCCTAGAAGCTAAAGAACGAGCCAGTGGGCGATCGCTCCTAGACCTCCTCACAGAAGCTAAAGTTGACATCCGCACGGGTGTAAATCCGGATCTAGTCCAACAAGAACAAACCCTCAGTCAGCAACTAGCTGCCCTAGAAGAGCGCAAACTTAGGCTTTTGCGAGATAACTATCAAGCCGATCGAGCGGCCGAACTCGATCGAGAAATTGAAGATTTGCTACTGACCTACCGGGATGTTCAGGCTCGTATCCGCGCTACCAGTCCGAACTATGCTAACCTCACCCAACCCCAACCCCTGAGTGTGACTCAGATCCAACAGCAAGTTGTGGATCGGGACACCACTCTAGTGACCTATTCTCTGGGAAAAGAGCGCAGTTATGTGTGGGTAGTGACTTCTGATGGCTTGCATAGCGCCGAACTGCCCAGTAGAGATACGATCGAAAAAGCCGCCCAAGCGTTCCGAGAAGCCGTGATTTCCCCCAGGCTGAGAATTCGCCGAAGACGGGCAGAAGGGGCAGCTCATATCCTGAGTACGATGATTTTAGACCCGATCGCTGACCATCTGGAAGGGGAACGGTTAGCCATTATCAGTGATGGGGGCTTACAATACATTCCCTGGGCAGCGATCGCCGCTCCTGCTTCCGTGAATACCTATACCCCCCTGATTGTTGATTATGAACTGATCACCCTCCCCAGTGCTTCTAGTCTCGGCCAACTGAGGCAGGATATTGCCCAACGCCAAGCCGCTCCCAAGACTCTGGCAATCCTCGCCGATCCGGTGTTTAGTCCCCAAGACAACCGTCTTAATCCTGACATTCAACCACCAGAAAATTTTTTACCACCGGAATTAGAGCGATCGGCTAGAGAAGCGGGACTGATCTTCGATCGCCTCCCCTTTACCCAACAAGAAGCCGAAGAAATTCTCGCCCTATTGCCCAAAGGACAAACCATCCAAGGTTTTGGCTTCCAAGCGTCCAAGGCGATCGCGACAAGTCCCGACATCAGCCAATATCGTATCCTCCACTTTGCTACCCACGGACTGCTCAACAGCATTACGCCCGAACTCTCTGGCTTAGTTCTGTCCCTGCTCAACCCCCAAGGAGAAGCCATCAACGGCTTTCTCCGTCTCCACGATATCTATAACCTCAATCTTCGTGCTGAACTTGTGGTTCTCAGTGCCTGCGAAACTGGACTTGGAAAAGCCATTCGCGGTGAAGGATTAATTGGACTCACCAGAGGCTTTCTCTATGCTGGTGCAGCCCGGACAATTGTTAGTCTGTGGCAAGTTGATGACCGTGCTACCGCCCAATTAATGATCAATTTGTATCAAAATATGCTGCAAAAAAAACATTCGCCAGCGGCTGCCCTCCGAGCTGCCCAACTCGAACTTTGGAATAGTGAACCATACAAACTTCCCTATTTCTGGGCAGCATTTACACTTCAGGGAGAATGGCAACTTTCAGTATTACTTCCCAATTGATCTACAACCCTCTTCGGTCAATTTTCAAAAAAGGGGAATGAAATCCTGATTCTTTCGTTGGTGATAATGCTCCGCATCGCTTCGCGATCTCGGGCTGTAATGACAGAAATTTTCGCTTCACGGACATAAAATGTCAGAATTTCCCAGAGTGACAGAAGAGGAATACAGCACTGTGCTTGCGTTATAAAACACAAGCTTGAATCCTCTCTCTCCATGCACCACAACCCTATTCCCTTTTCCCTATTCCCTATTCCCCAGCGCAAAGCGCTGTATAAGCCCCGTAACCCCAGAAATATGATAGAACATAACGAATGTCGATACATAGCAATACGCGCTGATATCGGAGTCAATTTCGGCGATCGCCAAACACTGAAACTTCTTTCCTCAGAGATTTTTCACCTCTGATTACCAATGACCAGCGCGATGCCCGATGTATCGGTAATATACACCTCATACTGGGCCGACATGAGTAGCACGATCGCCAGACTTTGGCAAACGATAGTTAACCTGATCGATCATATTTCAAATACCTCCATTCTCACCATTGGTAATGAAAAGATCACCATTATTGCCATTATCAATATTCTCTTTTCCTTAGTTATTGTCCTCGTCTTTGCCAGACTACTCAAAAACTTCCTCAAATATCGTCTGCTCCAAAAGCTCAAAATTGATGAAGGAAACCGCCAGGCGATCGCCACTATTGTTGGTTACAGCTTTTCCACCATTGGTTTTCTAGTTATTTTACAAACCAATGGCTTTGATATTGCTTCTTTAACCGTACTCGCTGGTGGTTTAGGCGTTGGTATTGGTTTAGGTCTGCAAAGTATTACGAAAAACTTTACCAGTGGACTTACCCTATTGGTTGAACGCAAACTGCGCATCGGCGATTTTGTCCAATTTGATGGCATGGATGGCTATGTCAAAGAAATTTCCCTGCGCTCTACTTTAATTCGCACCCGGCGTGGCGGTTCGGTGATTGTTCCGAATAGCCATCTGGTGGAAAATATGATTCTCAATTGGGATTATGAATCCCCCACAAACCGGATTCACATTCCTGTTGGTGTGGAATATGGCAGCGATCCAGTTCTGGTAACTGAAGCCCTACTCAAAGCTGCATATATGGAGCCTTCGGTTAGCTCAGAACCTCCACCCAAGGTCATTTTTATTGGTTTTGGAGCCAGTTCTTTAGATTTTGAACTCTGGGTTTGGGTCTCCCGTATTGATTTAGAACCTCATATCACCAGTTCCCTGAATTTTTTAATCGAATATCACTTAAGACAATACAATATTACCATTCCCTTTCCTCAGCAAGATTTATGGCTGAGAAATCCAGAAGTCCTCTATCCAGTCGGACGCAGAAAATCAGAAGTTCAGGAATTTTTAGCAGCTAATCAAAAGCCAGAAATTCAAGACTCTAAGCCGCTGGCACTCCGGGATTTACTTCCCCAAGTTACCTACTTTAAGAATTTTACCGAACTGGAATTAAGGCAACTCATTGAAGTCGGCTGTCGCAGGCGTTTAAGGGAATCTGAAGTGCTTTTTCGAGAGGGCGATGCCGGTGATAGTTTTTATATTGTCTTAGCCGGTACAGTTGAGGTTTATGTAGAAAAAATCAATAAGCATTTAACTAATTTGAGGACAGGCAGTTTTTTTGGTGAACTCTCTTTAATGTTAGGCATTCCTCGTACTGCTTCGGTTCGTGCCGTTGAAGAGACCATTTTATTTGCCATTAATCATAAGGGCTTTGAAAATTTGTTGCGCGAACACCCAGAACTTTCCGAAGTCATTGTCCAAGAATTTGCCAAACACCAAGACGAACTGTCTGAACGCCAAAAGCAGTTGCGTGAATTGGGGCTAGTAGATGCTTCAGAAGATGATAAAAATCCGGTGGTTTGGGTGAGAAAACGACTCAAGAATTTGTTTGGTGTTTGATACAGTACTTGGCGCTGTGGTGGGCAATAGAGGAGTGGGGGGAGTGGGCAACAGACTCAATCTAGCAAGTGAGCTATTCTGGCTATTTTTAAAAACCACCATTGATCCAGGGCATAGCAGAGGCAACTACTGTAATGATCGTTGAGAATTAGCCGCAGTTTTGAACCAGGTTCATGGATAAGGAAACTTTTAGACGACTCTTATAGTCTCATCTCCTGCTAACCTAAACTACTCTAGCATTCACTCAACTTAATCTAGAGATCATCTCTAGGAATATTCTTTAATCAAGATCTATTCCTAAATTCTGCTGCGTGGCAGTTTACGGGGTGCAATACCAGCAAATCATTGGTATTTAATTTTCCATTACCCAGCATGACTTCACTGATCTATAGTCATTTTGTTCCTGAGCGCAAACTCAATCTTCAGGCTCCTTTAACTTTAGCCTGCGATCGAGTTTCTGTGGTTATCCCTGTGAAAAATAATCAACCAGGGATTGATCGATTTCTGACCTCTTTTTTTGATTCCCATCTCCCAGAAAACTATCCTCGTGAGATACTTATCGTTGATAATAATTCTTCTATTCCCATTGTCATTAGGGAAGATTTTGGTCATTTCAACCTACCGATTAAACGCTTTGAATGTCAAGCGCTCGGTCCAGCTAGTGCGAGAAATTTAGGCATTCAAAAAGCTCAAGGAGAATGGATTTTATTCACGGATAGTGATTGTATTCCTACAGCCAGCTTTTTAACAGGTTACCAAACTATGCTCAATGGTGCAGTGGGTTATGCAGGCAATGTGCAACCCTGGCAACAAGATCAACTCTCTGCTTATTATGGCTCTCAAAAAATTCTGATTCCCCCTTCAGTCCAGGATCAATTTGGGGATCTGCGTCCCCATTATGTGATTACTGCCAATACTCTAATCTGGAAACCTGCTTTAGAATCAGTGGGTGGATTTGATGACCAAATTCAAATTGCAGCAGGTGAGGATATTGATTTGGGGTTTCGTCTTTCGGAAGTGGGTCAACTCTCCTATGCTTTGTCTTCCTTAGTTTATCATGATTTTGGTCAAGGTTTATTCTCTTTTATTCGCCGATTTAAGCGATATGGAAAAGGGAATCAGTTGGTGGGATTGAAGCATGAGGTGGACTTGAAACCACGACCATTTACACCAGCAGAAAAAAATGGTTTGAATTGGTTCTTGTCCACTCTTCAATATGGGGCTTTAATGTGGGGATATTGGGATTAAACCAGTAGCGAAGCGATCGCCTGTTCTACTCAATACTCGCTTCCGCTTGATGGACAATCGCCCTCAACTCATCGACTCTCTCTGCACTTGCACTTGTCCACAATCCGCGCTGATGTGCCTCTAATAACCGTTCTGCCATATCTCGGAGCGCCCAAGGATTGTGCTTTTCCACAAACTTCTGTACCTTTGGGTCGAGTAAATAGGCTTCGCTTACGCCCTCATAAATGTGATCGGCAACGCAATGAGTGGTGGCATCATAGGCAAACAAATAGTCCACCGTTGCCGCCATTTCAAATGCTCCTTTATACCCATGACGCATGACACCGGCAATCCACTTCGGATTGACCACTCGCGATCGATAAACCCGGTTAATTTCCTCTTGCAGCGTGCGAATTTTCGGATGATTCATAATGGCATGATCGCCAAAATAAACCGTGGGATTTTTCCCAGTTAATGACCGTACTGCCGCCGTTAATCCCCCTTGAAACTGATAATAATCATCCGAATCTAATAGATCGTGTTCGCGGTTATCTTGATTGTGAAGAACCACCTGTAAATCTTGTAAGCGTTGGGCAAACACTTCCGGTGCAGACTGACCTTCTCCTTGCCCCGTATAGGCATAACTGCTCCAATTGAGATAGGCGCGGGCTAAATCTTCATCGGTGCGCCAATTTTGGGATTCAATTAAGCCTTGTAAGCCTGCGCCATAGGCTCCTGGTTTCGAGCCAAACATGCGATAATGCGATCGCCCCCACGCCTGCTCTTCACTTAACCCTAACTCTTGCCATTTCTGGGTTTCCCCTCTTACCGTCGCCGCTAAAGGGTTGTCCTCTTCCGGTTCATCCAACGCTGCAACCTTCTCCACCACCTGATTAAACAGATCGATCAAATTCGGGAAACCATCCCGGAAAAACCCCGAAATTCTCAGGGTTACATCCACCCTCGGCCGTCCCAAAATAGACACCGGAACCACCTCAAAATCCACCACGCGACGAGACGGCCCATCCCAAACCGGTTGTACTCCTAACAACCATAAAGCCTCAGCCAAATCTTCGCCTCCCGTCCGCATGGCTGAAGTGCCCCACATGGACAATCCCAAGGTTTTTGGATACTCTCCATTTTCCTGGGTATAGCGTTCAATCAGAGCCTCTGCTGCTTTTCGGGCCATTCCCCAAGCCGTTTCTGTGGGAATCGCCCGAATATCAACCGAGTAAAAATTCCGACCGGTGGGCAGCACTTCCGCCCGTCCCCGCGTAGGAGCACCCGACGGCCCGCTGGCAACATAGTTGCCTTCTAGTCCCTGCAACAAATTGGTGATTTCTTGGGCGGTTGCTTGTAATTGAGGATACAAGGTTTGCTGAATCCAAGTCAGTTCTGTTTGGGTAATGGGTAATGGGTTATGGGCAATTCCCCCATCTCCCCATCCCCCCATCTCCCCATCCCCCCATCTCCCCATCCCTACCTCTAATAAAAATTGGTCTACATAGTTTGCCGCTAATGTTTCCAATTGCTCCACTACATCGCCCACTTGGTGATAAACCTGATCTTCAATGATTACTGGAGGATCTAACTGGGTAGTCGGATCTGTGGTGAGGGGGTCAAACTCTACACCTAAGTCTTCCGCTAAAGCACGAGTAATTCCCTGGGGACGGGAGCGGGAAATGGCAATGATCAAATCTCGCAGTTGTCGTCCTTGGGGACATTGGCCGAAAATATGCAGACCATCGCGAATTTGGGCTTCTTTGAGTTCGCACAGATAGCCATCAATGCGGGTGGAGAGTTGGGAGGTGACTTCAGTTAAGTCCTCTGGAGTTAAGCCTAAATCTTGGTCGAGATGTTCTTGACGGATCAATTCTGTGATTCGAGATTGGATAGCGGGTAGCCTGGAAGGGTCTAAACTATCGGCTTCATAATATTCATCAACTAGGGTTTCTAGTTGTTGCAGGGAGCCATAGAGTTCGGCGCGAGTCAGGGGTGGGGTAAGATGGTCTAGGATAACAGCTTGCGATCGCCGTTTGGCTTGCGATCCTTCCCCCGGATCGTTGACAATAAACGGGTAAAAGTGTGGCATTGCCCCGAACGCCACTTCCGGATAACAGCACTCAGACAGGGCTAAACTCTTACCGGGTAACCATTCTAAGTTCCCATGTTTGCCCACATGAATGACTGCATCTGCTTCAAAGATCTCTTTAATCCACTGATAAAAGGCTAGATAATGGGGAGTGGGTTCTAAATCAGGTGCATGGTAATTTAAGCTGGGGTCTAGATCGTATCCCCGCGACGGTTGGATACCGACAAACACATTCCCCAAATTTAAACCGGCAATGGTAAACCCTGTACACCCCGATTCTGTAGGGGCGGGTTTACCAATATTTTGCTCTCCCAACCCAGATTTTTGTAAACCCGCCCTTACAATATTCGTATCTACACCAGCAAAACCCCATCGGTTATTAATGCCTTGTTGCACCTCAACCGGTAACTGCTCAAACTCCCGTTCATAATCATCTTGAGACAGGTATATTCCCCCCATCCCTCTATCCCCCCATCTCCCTATCCCATTTACCATCCGTATCTCATTCCCTTCTAAGTCATTCGTCACCCCTGCGGTTAAGCGACTCATGAGATCCTCTGACGTTGCTGGAATATCGTGTAACTCATATCCTGCCGTTTTCAGAGCTGCCAGAATTTCTACACAACTGACAGGAGTATCTAAGCCGACACCATTAGCGAGTCGTCCGTCACGGGTGGGATAATTGGCGAGAATAACAGCAATTTTGCGATCTTGGGCAGGTTTTTGCCGCAGTTTCACCCAATTGGCAGCTAAGTCAGCGACAAAATTAATTCGGTTGGCAACGGGTTCATATTGCACGACATCGGTTTGCAGTTGCTGATTATAGGTTTGTGCTGCTTTGAAGGAAATGGCGCGGGTGATGATTCTCCCATCTACTTCTGGTAGGGCAATATTCATCGCCACATCTCTGGGTAGGAGTCCTCGGTTGCCGTCTTGCCATTGCTCGACGGTGGAGCTACTGAGGATAACTTGTAGGGTGGGTACATTGAGGGTGGAGAAAAATGCAGGAGTTGAGTCCTTGCTTTGTAGGGAATGGATCGCGAAGCTGGTAGTATTGAGCAGAACTTGGATGGGTTGGTTGTCTGGGGGTTGGAAAAGCTGTAGAATTTCCTCTTGACATTGGCGATCGCGCAACGAAGACACAAACACCGGCACTGGCATTAACTGGCGATCTCTCAAAGCATGACATAGCGCCTCTATTGGAGCCACATTTCCGGCACAATAATGGGCACGATAGAAGAGAATCCCCACTTTTGGCCAATTTTGCCCTAACTCCTGGTTTAGCGGCAATACGCCCACTTTAGGAATGGGCTTAGGTTCAGCAATCGTCTGATTTTCGCACCGAAATGCTGTAGGGGCGAGTTCACTCATCTTCTCCTTTTCCCACCGAGATATTGGTGAACCCGCCCCTACGGAACCCTCTCCCACAAAACCCGCTAAACACAACAACCCATTGCGAATATTTTCAACTCCCCCCTCATTCCAATAGCGCCATAATTGGTTAACCTGTTCCAAAGACACTGTGGAATGGCTCATTAGCTCCACATCGGGGGAATCATCTCCAGGCATCACCACCAAAGCAATACCCTGATTTTGGGCTAATTCTTTCACTACTTCCAAACCATAAGACCAATATGCCCTTCCGCCCAACAGACGAACCAGAATCACTTGGGCGTGCTGCAATACTCGTTCGGCATAGTCATCAATCGACAGTTGCTGTACCAAGTGTAAGAGACTGGCGACCCGAATCTGAGGAAACTGGGCAGGAAGATGGGGAACCGTTGCGGCTAAGGTTTGAATATCTGTATCTGCTGCGCTGAGAATAACGATAGGGGCTGAAGTTTGTTCGAGGATAACAACCCCTTCGTCTTGGGGGTTCCATCCTCCGGGAGTTGCGGCGATTCGATGCATCGTGAGTCTAAACCTAATATTACGCTAAAGAGTCAAAACCTAAAAGTTTCCCAACGTTTCAGGGGGGTGGGGATCAAAAACAGAATACGATAAGTAAACCGGAGAATGGCAAGCCCTCTGAGCAAGAGACAGGAGTAGGATTCATTACTTGTGGAGTCCCATATTCCTCTGTTATCTGCCGTATCTTCATGTATCCTGAGAACCCTCCTGTCAAGCAATAGTAATGCTACCTCATCGAATTTTAGATTACAAGACCTTTAAGCAGCTTTATGTCTTGTTACAGGGTAAGGCCGATACTTTGGGAGAGGCTGCGATCTGTATCACTGAGAAGATTTTAGAGCAAACGGAGTCTTCTTGGAATTATGGGCGATCGCAGTTTTTAGTTTTAGTGTCTCCAGCATTGAGGGTGCTGTTAATTGGTACGCCCCTAGGTCAATCCTCCGTGCATGAATTGCCTTACCTTCAAGTTGAGTTGACTTTTGATACTCAACCGATTGCTGTCTTTCTTAAACAATTGGTGCGGGAACTATCCAATCCTTCGTTAGCCACTCAAGCTTTAAAGAAAGTGATTCGCACGCCTCAAGTTAATTCCGCTTATTTACAAGGGGAGTTGATGCTACAAATTTTAAGCCGCATTGAAGAGTCGGAATCCGGATTCCAAGAAGGTTTTGCCGGTACTTTTATGCATCCGGCTAGGCAAGAGAGACTTTTTTATCAAATTATTGCCCAAATGCAACAGGGGGTTGAGTTACCGACGATTTTATCTACGGCTATGGAGGAATGGCGTAGTTTATTACAAGTCGATCGACTTTTAATTTATCAATTTGATGTCTTTCCCAACACAGAGGAGAGTTCTATTCCGTTCCCCCAAAATTGGGGATACATCACCTATGAAGCCAAGGGGGGGAACTCCATCACTCCAGTTCTTCATTTAACGGAAGAAAAGTCGTGTTTTGCCCATGGATGTCAAGGAAGAGAAAAATATAAGCAAGGATGGATGGCGGTAATTTCAGATGTGGAGATTAGTTATCGAGATTCGCCTTGTTTATTAGATTTATTACGCCATTATCATGTCCGCGCTAAGTTGGTAATTCCTATTTTGGTGCGTAAACAAATTTGGGGATTAATGATTGCCCATCAGTGCCACTATCCTCGACGCTGGTTGGAATGGGAAAAACATACTCTGAAACGCTTGGCTGATTATTTGGCGATCGCGATCGATCAATCCCAAACTCAAAAAGATATCAGTCTAATTAGTGTAGACTCTGAATCCGTTAGTGAAGAGCCTGAAAAATCTTTATCCGATCTACAGTCCGATCTCTTGAAAAGTCAAATTCAAAATCGGATTAAAAGTGAGTTTTTGGCAGCTATTAGTCATGAACTGCGAACCCCCTTAACCTATATTATTGGGATGTCTGCGACGTTGTTGAGATTGGCGTTTTCCCCGGATAATGATGGACACAAATTAAGCATAGGAAAACAAAGGGTCTATTTACAAAAAATTCAGGATAGTGGCAGAAATTTATTAGAATCCATTAATAACTTACTGGATTTATCTCAATTAGAAGCTGGTAAAACAGTTCTCAACATTCGCAAGTTTTCATTGATAAACTTAGCTCGTAACTGCAAGAAGTCACTCCAAAGTTTGGCTGAAGAAAAGGAGATAAACTTGGTCGTTAACATCGATGGATTGGAGGGTGAAGATACGTTTCTTGCCGATCAGTACAGAGTTCAGCAAATTCTACTCAATTTAATGAACAATGCTCTTAAATTTACGCCAGAAGGAGGAGAGGTTATATTAACGATTTGGCGGGAAGAAGATCGAGCTATTTTCCAAGTCGAAGATACGGGGATTGGGATTAACAAAAATGCTTTTTCTTTCTTGTTTGAAAAGTTCCAGCAATTGGAAACTGCCTATGAACGTCAATATCCGGGTATGGGATTAGGATTAGCGCTCACTCGCCAATTGGTAGAACTTCATGGAGGACTGATTGAAGTCGATTCAACTTTGGGTGTTGGGTCGATATTTACGGTGAGTTTGCCCTCTCAACCCCAAGGTACAGTGAGCTTAAAGTCTTCTGGATATACGCCATTAAATCCCTGGGCAACTACTATCCCTCTAGGACGCTTGGTTTTAATTCAAGATAATGAACAGATGGCTTGGGAAATTTGTGATTTACTCACAGCAGCAGGCTATCAAGCAATTTGGTTATTAGATGGCTCAACGGTCACCCAACAAATTGAAGTGTTGCGTCCTTTGGCCATTATTACAGAAACTCAATTGCCCGATATGAGTGTTCAAGAATTAATTACGATTTTGCGAAATTCGACAACGACCTATAAAATTAAGGTGATGGCGATCGCCGATTCCTCTGAACAACAAGAGTTATCTCAAGATCCCCTTACCGAACCTGATGTGTATCTGAATAAACCCTTACAACTTGAAGAACTTCTGCAAACCCTTAGCCGAATCCTCATGCCAAAGTAATGCAGCCACTCAATAGATTACCCCTACACGGATTAATTGTCTCTTGCCAAGCGCCAGTCTCCTCACCTCTCCATGACCCTTCGGCGATCGCCGCTATGGCTAAAGCTGCTCTCAATCAAGGAGCCACCGCAGTTCGTATTGATACCCCTGCTCATATCCAAGCAGTCCGAGAACAGACAGATGCGCCTATTATTGGGCTGTGGAAGCGCCAATTCCCCGATTCTGAGGTGTATATTACACCCCAGTTTTCCCAAGCCGTAGAACTGGCGCAAGCGGGTGCAGATTGGATTGCGATAGATGCGACCAACCGACCTCGCCCAGGAAACGAAACGCTACACACCCTGATCGCTCAAATTCATCAGCAGTTAAATAAACCCGTGTTCGCAGATGTCGATACACTCGAGTCGGCAAACGTTGCTTTTGATGCCGGAGCCGATCTTCTGGCAACGACTCTCTACGGATATACCTCCGAAACCCGTCACCTCACCCCCCCAGGTTACGATCTCTTAGAGCAACTGGTGCAAAACTTCAGTTGTCCCATGGTTTGTGAAGGGGGCATTAGTTCCCCAGAAATGGCACAGAAAGCGCTAGATTTAGGGGCGATCGCCGTCGTCGTCGGGACAGATATTACAGGAATTGACCAGAAGGTTAAATCTTATCAACAAATTTTGTCTACAGCTAAATCCGTGAGATATGCTGAATAAAGTCGTCAATTGACTTAAAGAATTATGGCCATTTCTCTAGCGAAAGGACAAAAGGTTTCTCTGGAAAAAGCATCCCCAGGGATTGAAGCGGCTTTTATTGGCTTAGGATGGGATATTAAAGCCACCGATACGGGTGTGGATTTTGACCTTGATGCCTCAGTTTTTCTCTTAGGGGAAAATGAAAAGTTGGTTTCCGACAAACATCTGATCTTTTACAATAACAAAAAAAGTTTAGATGGGGCAGTAGAATATATGGGGGATAACCGCACAGGTGCGGGTGAAGGAGATGATGAAGTCATTATTATTGACTTGCGAAAAATTGCCCCAGAGGTCATGAAATTGGTCTTTACCGTGACCATTTATGAAGCAGAACAACGCAAACAAAATTTTGGCCAGGTGAGTAATGCTTATGTTCGCTTGGTCAATGTGAAGACGAAGGAAGAGGCGATACGCTATGACTTAGATGAAGATTATTCCATTGAAACGGCGATGATTATCACCGAGTTATATCGCAAAGATGGAGAGTGGCGGATGAATGCCGTAGGTGCGGGCTATGGAGGTGGATTACAAGCTCTTTTAGACCGCTATAGTTAATTAGAAAAGGGCTAGGGGCAGGTTTGAAACCTGCCCTTATTTATTACTTATTACTGATTGATCAAGACCTTCGCCACAATCAAAAATGGCTGGCTTTCTCACTCTCTGTTCCCTCATCTTCCCATCCCCCATTTTCCCATACCAGGGTAATATGGTGGGTAAAGGATCTCTATTGTCCTTCCCCTATGGTCTGGAAATTCTGTGGTCGTTTAATCAAGCCGCTGGTTTATCATCTTTCCCTGCGGACGCTACTAACGGTTCCCTTCATTCTGCAATTGGGAGTAGTGACAGTCGTGATTACAGGATTATCTTTCCGCAGCGGAAAAGAAGCAGTGGATGTTTTGGTCAAGCAATTGGGACGAGAAACGAGCGATCGCATTGCCCAAGTTTTGGCAATGGAATTGGCCCAACCCCATTCTGTGTATCAAACGATTCAAGGAGCCATTGACACCGATCAAATTGATATTGAAGATTTTGAGCAACTACAATGCTATTTTCAACGGTTAGTCAAACAAGATAATGGGGTAGACTATTTACTCTTTGGTCGTCCCACTGGTGAAGTCTTAGCCGTTCAGCAACTAGCTAATGGGGAAACCGTGGTTAAAGTGCGGGAAGGGAGTATTCCAGAGCGAAAAACCTATCGCTTAGATCGGATGTGCGATCGCCAAGAACTTTTAAGCATCCAACCCTATGATACTCGGCTCAAAAATTGGTATAAAACGGCCGTCGAAAAACGAAAGCCCACTTGGAGCGATATTTCTATTTCTTCCTATCCCTATCTCAACACAGGGGAATATTTTCTCTATGCTAAACCCGTCACCCCTGTGGCACGACCTACCGGTGAAATTCTAGGCGTATTAGGGGCAGAAATTTCATTAACCTATATTAATGAATTACTCAAAAGTTTAAAAGTGAGTCCATCTGGAATCGCATTTATTGTCGATCAATCGGGAGCTGTTGTTTCCTCTTCAACGGACGAACTCCTGTATCAATTTGACCAAGATAAACCCAAAAGAGTTCAGGCAATTCACAGTAACAATGCTCTGATTAAAGACACCAGTCAGTATCTTCTCCATCGATTTGACAATTGGCAAAACCTCTCCAGTCAAAAACAGTTACTGTTTGATCGTCATTCTCAAAATCACTTAGTTCATATTGCCCCATTAACCGATAATCACGGTTTGGATTGGTTAGTGATTGTTGTGATTCCCATATCGGACTTTATGGGCCCCATTTATACCAATCTATCTCATACACTGATCCTCTGTTTAAGCGCATTATTAGTCGCTAGTTTAATCGGCAGTATCACTGCACAGCGTGTAATTAATCCGATTAAGAAACTCAGTGAATCTGCTAAAGCTGTGGCTCAAGGAGAATGGTATAACCGGGTAACTTTGCGGCGATTTGATGAGTTGCGAGAATTGGCCGATTCCTTTAATCGAATGGCCGATCAAATTCAACTGTCATTTTCTGATTTGGAGACCAAAAATCAAGAATTAGAACGGATCGATCGGCTCAAAGATGAATTTTTAGCCAATATATCCTATGAACTCAGAACTCCCTTAAATGGAATGATTGGTTTGGCCGAATCGATCTTAGAGACCGCATCTGTAAAATTATGCGAACACACTCAGTTTAATTTATCTTTGATTGTTTCTAGTGGTCGTAGACTCGTTAATTTAGTCAATAATATTTTAGATTTATCACGGCTGAACTATGATGAATTGACCCTCAACTGTAAGGCGGTTGAGTTACGAGCGATCGCCGAGGTTACTTTAACCCAATGCTATCCCTTAATTGGGACTAAAAATATTAAAATTAAGAACCAAATCCCCTCCGATCTCCCTTTGGTTAGCGCTGATGAAAAACGACTGGAGCAAATTTTTTATGAACTCATTAATAATGCAATTAAATTTACTGACTATGGATGTATACTCTTAATTGCTACTCGCGTTGACGATTATTTAGAGATTACAGTCCAAGATAGTGGTATTGGAATTTCCGAAGATAAAATCGATCGTATCTTCAAGCCTTTTGAACAAGAAAATGAACAGATCGCGCAGATGTATGGTGGTCTAGGATTAGGTTTAGCGTTAACAAAACGTTTAATTGAATTACATGGGGGAGAGTTACACGTTGTCTCTACCCTAGGATTAGGCTCAAGTTTTATTTTCACTTTACCTATTACTGACAACGTAAATTTTAAGGAGTCAAAATCTCAAGAGGAAAGAATATCCGACCTCACTCAGGTTTCCTCAATGGCACAAATCTGGCAACCCACAGATTGTCAGAATGAAAAGCACAAAATTTTGATCGTTGATGACGAACTGACCGATCTTCAATTCTATACGAGCTATCTAAATTCAGGAGATTATGGAATTATTTTAGCTCAAAGTGGCGAAGAGGCATTAGATCTTTTAGCCCAAGGATTAATCCCAGATTTAATGGTTGTCGATGTCATGATGCCTCGCATGACTGGATACGAAGTTACTCGCCAAGTTCGCCTCACTCAAAGTCCCACAGAGTTACCAATTATTTTGTTAAGTACAAACAATCAAGTGGCTGATTTAGTGATGGGCTTAGAGTTAGGAGCAAATGACTATTTGACTAAACCTGTATCTAAGGATGGATTTTTGGCACGAGTCAAAATGCATTTAAATCTGAAATCTCTAAAGTTGGAAAATTTGCGGTTAGCCACGGAAGTTGAAATTACCAGTCGCCTGCAAAAAATTCTGTTGCCTAAAACGGAATCTCTCCCTGTGATTGAAGATTTGGAGATTGCCGGTTTTATGGAAACAGCCGATGAAGTCGGAGGAGATTATTATGATATTTTCTTACAAGATCAAGGTATCATTGTCAGTATTGGGGATGTGACGGGACATGGACTCGAAAGCGGTGTTTTAGCGATTATGGTACAAACGGCAATTCGGTGTTTGAGTTATAGCCAGTTTGCCGATATAAAGGATTTTTTCACGATTTTAAATCGGACTATTTTAGAGAATATTGAGCGCATGAATTCTGATAAACACTTAACGTTGTCCCTTCTAGAATACAATGAGGGCGTTTTAAGGTTGAGTGGACAACATGAATCGTTAATTATAGTACGCTCAATGGGTGAAGTAGAATGTATTGACACTCTGGATTTAGGCTTTCCTATTGGGTTAGATCGGAATGTGGGGACGTTCTTTCATCAACTGGAATTAGCTCTAAATCCTGGAGATGTGGCGGTTTTGTATACGGATGGAATTACGGAAGCGGAAAATCTCGATAAGGTACATTATGGAATCGATCGCCTCTGTACTATGATTAAGAGCGATCGCCATCAGAGCGCCGATGAGATTAAAACCGCTATTATCACTGACCTCAAGCACTACATTGGTACGCAAAAGATTTATGATGATATCACTCTCGTCATCCTCAAACGCAAAGAGATAGCGCTCTCAGAAGGGTAATGGGTAAATTCATTTATATTAAATTTCATACATTAAAAGAATGAAAAAAGTAGAGATAATCCCTGATATGCCCCATCATGCTGCCCTAAGCTATCCTTGGACAGCTCGCTATGCCAAGTTTTTGGCGTTAGTTCTGCTCTATGGCGCAACCGTTCACATAGGCAATATGGCTGGGTTGACAGGGACTCCCTGGTTATCGACTCCCCTACTCTGGCGTGGCATGGATGTGGCTCTGTTAAGTTTTGAGATGGTAGCGGCGATCGCCCTCTGGCGAGGTTTAGGCTGGTCAGTGTGGCTCGTATTTTGTGGCATTATCGGACTACAATTCTTACCGTATACGATGTGGCGATCGCAGTTTATCCTCCAGCCTGAAGATGCCCAAACCTTGAACGGACTCTTGGGAACTGAAGCCTTCCTCCTGGGGATGTTTGCATTGTTACTGTTAATCAAGAAATAGGGCGCTGAAACCCTGATTCTTTCCTTAGCGATCGCGGGCGGTTACTCAAAAGTAGGGTAGCATTGCTTACTCTAAAAATCTTCGGGGTATATAGTCATCTCAGATAACACCATTGGATTGCTAGTCCAATTAGTATTTCTAACTCCAAATCCTGCACAAAGTAAAGACCACAAAAAAACTCAGGACTGGTTGCTTCAGGGAGGCAAATATTGTGCGGTTGGTATGAGTTGATGTGCTTCTGGGAAATCACCTCTATCTCGCTTTCATCACCTCCAATGCTTCTAACATGAGCCACTTCTGTCCCAGTATTACGATCCCATACTACTCCCCAGATGCCATCATTACAGTCAGCATCTCCTCCATTAAATACAGATCGCAACGGTAAAATCTGGCGATCGCGATCTAATATGTCAAAATCGAACCAGAAATATATGCCAATATCAGCTAAATACTCCTCCTTTGGATCATCATAAGAACTAGCGTTGTCCAGATGCCACTCAGGCAGATTGGGACAGTCCATGTACTCATCAGTACGGCATGTACCCAGAAGAGCGACTATCCGCACCGGAACAAACTCGGTAATGCCATTTTTTTCAAACCCCTCACGGAGGAACTCGGGCAACTCTTCTGACAGAGTATACCCAAATGGCATTAGATTTTCTATACAACTTGGCCACATATGACTATCTTAAGAGAAAGCTGGCTATATAAATTATATGGATTTTTTTGTCCCTATATCAAGTGCTATGAACTCTGAATTCAGCCTTTGATTGTCTGGCGAGTGATTCCACAATTTGTAATTGAACCAGGAGTCTTGAAATGAACGAAATCGAGGCAGCAGTGGGACTGCCAAAAACATCAAACTACCGTTATGCCAAACAGATCGGGAATCAACTGTATGTGGCAGGTCAAGTTCCCCATGATACAAATGCTCAATTGGTTGGTAAGGACGATCCTTCTGCACAAGCGACACAATGCTTGCATAATCTTCACACTCTACTGGGTGCTTACAATTTTACTCAAGCCGATATTCAGCAGCTCGTCGTATATGTTGTAGGCGAGCAGGCTAATCTTCTCGCGGCATGGGGTGCGATCGCAACATGGTTTGCCAATCAAGTCCCTCCAGCTACCCTACTGGGGGTTTGCCGGTTGGGTTATCCAGACCAACTGGTTGAAATTGATGCAACCATCATACGAGATACTCAAGTTTGAGGCGCAGACTGCTAAGACAGCAATGAGAGAGTATAATCTTAACTCATCCTGTGGAGTTTCCTAATGCTCAAAGAAGTTGACACAGATATTTGGGTTGCCCAACAACCGCTCCGATATCTTGGACTCAGTGTCGGAACAAAAATGACAGTGATTCGATTACCCAATCGAGAATTAGTCGTGATTTCTCCAATTCAAACGAGTGAGACACTCATCAATCAGCTTGGCAAACTTGGAGTTGTTAAACACATCATTGCTCCCAACCTGTATCACTATTTATTTGCCGCTTATTTCAAATCGCGTTATCCTCAAGCGACCTTTTGGGCTGCACCTGGTTTAAGCCTGAAAAAACCAGAATTGCCGATTGATCGCACTATTCAGGGAGATAGGGGTGAGTTATTCGCTGGGTTAGAGTTCGTCTTTTTCAATGGCTTTAGGATTTTCGGCTTAAACGGAGTTGATGAACTCAATGAATGTGTCTTTTTTCATGCATCCAGCCGCACTTTAATTTTGACAGATACAGCATTTCACTTTGACGAAAGCTTTCCATTCCTCACACAATTTGCAGCTAGAATCCTTGGTGGATATAAACAATTGAGTCCATCTTTACTAGAGCGCATTGCCACCACCAAATTAGAACCAGTTAGAGCATCGGTTAAACAAGTTCTAAAATGGGACTTTGAGCGAGTTGTTATGGCTCATGGCAGTATTCTTGAGCGAGATGGCAAAGAAAAGTTTAAGGAAGGTTATGAGCAATTTTTAAGGGGGTTATAAAATAGTTGTGATTATCAAATGAATCCTGAACTTGTCATTCTTCTGATGTTCTTAGACACAAAACAGGGTATTGTTATGCTAAGAGCCATTTACTAGCAGCACTCCCGACTTGACTAACTCGATTAAATTATCGGCTGCCCCCAGTGCAGATGGATGTTTTCCACCTCCTACCAGAATACAATCCATTCCTGCTGCCGTTGCTCCCCCTAAATCTCGCCTGATTGAGTCACCAATCATGACTGCATTTTGTGGATTGACCTGCATTTGTTCCAAAACTTTTAAAAAGGGTAGTGGAGAGGGTTTGACTATTCCCCAGTCTGAAGAAAAGAACACCGCTTCACAAACCGAAAGAATACCACATTATTCTAAGGTCTCAACCCATAAAATTTTGGGTGACCAAATGTCAATAACTAATCCCAGTCGAAACTGCTCAGAGAGTTGATTAATCGCTGCCGCATATTCTGTAGGAACAGTTCCTAATTCATGGTGTGCAAATGTCTCTACTAACAATTCTACATCTTCTGCTAAAACCGACTCTAGCAGCATGACATTCTCAAAAGCTTCTCTTAAACTAGGAAATGACTCTCGATATACTGGATCGGGGTAGCGAATATCGAGGTAATCGTAAGCACCTCCAATCAACTGATTTACGCCAGTGGGTTCCATCACTCCACCAAGCTGACGATAAATGATTGAGTAATCTTCATTCGGGCTAAAGCGATCGCTATCGAACATGAAGGTTTGATTCATGTCTAATAATATGGTATTGAATTTATCGATCATCTCATCCTCCTCAACTCAATCCTTACCCAAAATAATATCAAATCCAAATAATCTGTTACACTATGTCATTGCGAACCGAACGCAGTGGAGTGAAACAATCTCTCCCATCTTGCTAGTCTTGGTAATTGCTTCCCTGCGATCGTAATGACAACTGTTTAAGCGGATTTGATATAAATACTATGGAAGAATTCTTGCAAGCGACTGACGTGATTGACTGGCAAAACCCAGAAGTTATGGACTGTGCCACAAAAATCACCTTAGACTGTAAAACTGTATTAGAAAAAGCTCAAGTTTGTTTCGAGTGGGTGCGAGATGAAATCTATCATAGTTTTGATTATCAAATGAATCCTGTGACTTGTCGTGCGTCTGATGTTCTGAGGCACAAAACAGGGTATTGCTACGCTAAGAGCCATTTACTCGCTGCGCTTCTTCGAGCTAATCAAATCCCGGCAGGCTTTTGTTATCAACGATTGAGTATTGATGATCAAGGTGCCCCCTACAGCTTACATGGTTTCAATGCGATCTACTTACCAGAAACTGGTTGGTATCGGGTAGATCCCAGAGGGAACAAAGAAGGAGTCAATGCTCAATTTTCTCCTCCCCAGGAGTCTTTAGCATTTAAGATTCAGTTGCCTGAAGAAGCAGATTTTCAGGTCATTCTCCCCGATCCACTGCCTGTTGTTGTAGAAGCTCTACAGTCACACAGAACCTGGGATTCAATGCTGGATAATCTTCCCGATCTTTCGATAGAAATGCTTCCTGATTCCTGTCGAGAGAATCGTAAGCAGTACCAATCGATTCAATAGTCGCTATAATACAGCGCTTTGCGTTGCGATGGGAGGATAGGGAGATAGGGGGGATAGCCAATAGACCTCTTGCATAAATGGGCAGAAAATGAATAGTAATGCAGGAATCCTGTATTCTAATACCTATTCCCCATTCCCTATTCCCTATTCCCTCACCTTCTGCAAGAAGTCTAATCTCTCCATCCCTCTATCCCACTACCTTGTCATCTGTTGAATCAAGGTTAACACCGCAGTCCGAGAGAGCTTTTCCTCTCCTGCTTGCAATACGTCTAAGGTTGCATGAGCTAGAGCCAGAGGAATCTTACAAAACTCCAATGCTGGCCCAGCAGGCAAAGCTTCTGTATACTGATTGGCTAACTCTAAATTACGACGGGCATAGGCTTGCATCTGAGAAATTGTCCAATCTTGGGGAAAAAAATCTACTCCACGCTGGCGATCCTCGTGGTGATTGCGGAGAATGTTCACGGCTTGTAACCCTCGTCCAAAGGCGATCGCCTCAGTCCGATTCGTCTGCGTGCCATCATACCATGCCCACAGATCCGAAAGCATCAAGCCCACAGCCCCAGCGACACTAAAGGTATAACAGTCTAAATCCCGCTCAGTCACGACATTCCAGTTACACTCAGCCCAAGCAGCCATCCGGTTCGCCATCGCTGCGGTAGCATCCCAAATGCGGGGAGAAATATCTTGGGGTGCTAAGGTTGCCCACTCATATAATCGCAAACTCACCTCTGGAATCTCGGACTCATACCTGCCCCAATTCAAGCGAGCTTGTGCCAATGTGCCATTATTGACCCCAGACTGTAATCCCCAACTCATCTGACGCAAAATCTGGCTTTTTACCTCATTGTCCAGAGTTGGATGATCCTCAACCTCATCAATGGCACGCATACATAAATAGGCAGAAGCCACTGCTTCTTGTAGATTAGGAGGAAGACGGATAATCGGAATATAAAATGTCCGACTCGTTTCTTCCAAAATCTCTAAGGCACTTTTAAGGGCGCTCATCCATTCAACTCCTCACATTTGCTTGTTACTAGCTTATAATTCATCAAGAGCAGACAAGCAAGTTTTTTAGATCGGTTTTAGGGTAAATGGGGAGAGCAGAGGATCGGGAGTACCGGTTAACTGATGGGCAAACCGGAGGGCGATCGCCAGCAAGCAGTAAGTCACGATTCTTAACTCCTTTCTTCTCTGCTATACAACAATCAAAGTGGAGGAGATTACCCCCACTCGATTGAGTTCTTCTACTATGGATTATACGCTCAGGAATAGGTCGGGAGTTAAGGCACTCACATTGGTTTGTTCCACCACTGCTAGGATTTGATTGCCAAATGAAAGAGTAACATTGGCTCCAGTTTGGGTAATTTGTAACTGTTGGACGGTTAACCCTCCAGCTAACCCAATCCGATCGCCTGTACCAAAATCAGCGATGCGATCGGTTCCACGACCATTCTGTAGCACAAAGACATCACTCCCGACTCCACCGACGAGACTATCATTACCGATATCTCCATAGAGGAGATCATCGCCAGTACCACCGAGGAGAGTATCGCTGTCTCGACCTCCACGCAGAGTATCGTTACCCACACCGCCATCTAAGTAATCCGCGCCTTGATTGCCCAATAACCGATCGTTACCGGCATCTCCACGTAGACCATCATTACCTAAATTACCGATAAGGATATCGTCATTTTGACCGCCACGCAGCAGATCGTCCCCTCGTCCACCATAGGCCAAGTCGTTACCCGGCCCTCCATTGAGGTTATCATTACCGCTACCACCAAAGAGTTGGTCATTACCCCCATTTCCTTGCAACAGGTCGTTACCGCGATCGCCACTTACCAGATCGCCGCCATCACCACCACGGGCAGCATCATCACCTTGACCACCAAAAATAACATCATTCCCAGCATCACCACTGATAATATCGCGACCTTGATTACCAATTAGCAGATCGGCTCCAGCCTCTCCATTGACGTTATCATCTCCACCACCAGCAACAACGATATCCGGGCCCCCTCTAGCATTGAACGTCTCATTCTGGTTGTCTCCCAGAAGAAGATCAAACGTATTGATTCCCGTGATAGTTACGCTGGCTAAATTGGGCGAGGGGAAAGGAGGAGGATTATCCAAAGCTGCCACTACAGCAGCAACCTGTTCCGCATTCAGACTAATTTCAACCGTTCCATTCCCAGGAGTCGGGGTTGGCGTTGGGGTGGGAGTCGGCGTAGGAGTCGGCGTTGGCGTTGGTGCAGACGCTCCTAGATTAAGACCAACAATTACGGGGTCGTGATCGGAGTTGCGGAAGGGAACTGATCCATCAAAAATACCAGTATTCCGACCAAAGTCCGTATTATAGTCGATCGCATCGGGTTCATCTGCATTGACGTGCCACTCCGTCGTTCCAGTCACCTGCGAGAGCAAGCTGGAATTCGCCAGAGCATAGTCTAGGGTTCCCGTTTGTCCGTCGAAGACGAACGAATAGGCATCAGAGCCGAGAAACTGTTGGGCTAAATCTGTATATCCTGCGTTTTCCAGGTTAGTAATCGCATCTTCTTGAGCATAGGCGTTGAGATCGCCCAAAATCAAGAAATCACTATCGCCGCTATTGGTGGGGTCAGTATTGACCCAATTGGCCAGAGCAGTAGCCGCATCAGCACGGGTATCAGACCAAAACCCTTGACCATCCAACTGGTCAAAATCTGGATTACTGGTATCAGTCAGGCCAGAACTGCCCTTAGACTTGAAGTGATTGACAACAGCGGTAAAGCTTTCCCCAGAAGTGGTTTCGGTGAAGGTTTGGGCTAAAGCCGCACGGTTGCGGTTCTGTCCAGAATTGTTCGGGTCGAGGAAAGCGGCTGTATTTAAGATGCTGCTATTACCAGAGAGAGACACTTGACTCGGTTTGTAGATGAATCCTACCGCGATCACATCATCCCCCACAAACTGAGTTCCCGGATTCACCCAATCATAGGTTCCGGCACCAACCGAGGCATTTAACTCATTCACCAGATTTTCAATCGCATTACCGCTACTTCCGGCTTGAAAGTCATTTTCAACCTCCACTAACCCAACAATATCAGCATCTAAAGTACTTAACGCTGTAACCAGTTTTTCCGTTTGCCGAGTAAACTCTGTGGCATTATCTGCGCCACGAGGGTTATTACCATTAGCAGTGGTGTTGCTGCCTTCATCTAGAGTAGTGAAGTAATTGAGAACATTGAAACCAGCGACTTTTAGGCTGCCACCAACAGCATTAGGCGTTGCCGGCCGGGGGTTAGTCGAGACGAACGTCGGTGCAACCGTGGGGTGAATGCGGTAGTTTTGGTCTCCAGAACCCCCACTCCCCCGACTAAAGTTGACTACTCCAGTCAAATTGGTTACGGTATCTCCCATGCGGAAGCCATCAGCAGTAGAGAGGCTACCATCAGGAAAGATAATGGGGTCAGGATTTTGAACCGTTTGACCGTCATCAATAACAATGTTACGCCGGGCAATATCTTGCTGGTGAGTAGCAAATCCGGCCACATTGGGAGCATTATTTTGCGTAAACTGTTCTAAGCGTCCGCCTTGGGAAACTCTTAGCTCTCCGAAGCGATCGAGCTGAAACATTTCCGTTACACTCAAGGTATCGGTAAAGCGGACTAACATCCCTTCGTATTGTTCCAGATCGGGGATGAGTTCGCCATCCGCATTAGTTACCGTGGAAGCAACGGGAAGGGAGATATCCGTCGCAGTAGGTAAAGTATTTCCAGAAGAAACAACCGTAACGTTGCTGACGTTAGTTAGCTCCGTCAGACCAAAAAATTCCTCAACTTCTCCAGTCACTTGCACTTTATCGCCCACCTGGACATTAACCGCAGGACTGAAACCGTCAAAGACAAAAATTCCTTCTGAGGTGACGGCATTTCCATCAGCATCGGCATCTTCTTCTTGGACAAAAAAGCCATTGAGATCGCCATTGGTTCCAGCTCCAGCTCCGTCTTGGAAGTCGCCAACAACAATACCTTCAATCGTTACCGTATTGCCATCAAGGGCACTAGCCGCGCTGCTTCCCTGGATGTCGTGAATTGAGGTGATGGAGGGAGCAGGTGAAGGTGAGGGAGAGGGAGAACCACTAACAGTAAAGCTTCCAGAGAAGGTTTGAGCTGTACTATTACTACCCGTCCAATTGGCAGAATTATTGATAGCAGCGAGTAATTCAGCTTGAGTCCCAGATGTAGTGCCTACGTACTGGGCATTATCGATTTCAATCAAGGCTACAGCATTAGTGCCGTTGGTGAGTCCTTGAGGTAATGCTGAGGTATTACTACTAGTGGCATCAGCTTGCCATACTCCTGTCGTCCCTTCATTGTTAATAGCGGCGATAAAGTCAGATGCTCCCTGATAGGCGAGGATCTGGTCTCCACTGGTACTTAGTGCAGGTGTAGTTGCACTGAGTGTCCCGGAAGATGCTGTAGTTCCGGTAATGGTTACCACCGTTCCCGCAGTGATGCCGCCAGCAGGGGGAGTCCAGGTAATAGTGTTTTCATTAGCACGAAAGGTGTTGTTAGATTGCCAACCGTTATCGGTGAAGAGAATAGATTCGCTATCGGCAATATTGACAAGAGCAACGAAAGCGAAGTTGTCTGGGTTATCGGCGTTGTATTGGACAAATGCGATGTCCCCTGGATTGAGTGCCATTGTTTTTTACTGTGCTTAGTTTGCTGTGATTGAGTAGATGGGTAAACGAATGGGTATCGCACTCTGGAGAAGTTCCGAAGGCGATTAATCCCGGCTTGACTTCTGAATCATTTGTCTCTTAACTTGCGTCAGTACCCAAGACTAGGAGGAAGCCACACAGCTTTTTACAGTAAGGTGCGATCATTTATATTTCATAAAGCTCTGGTCAAGTGTTGCTGAAGACGAGATAAACTTTAGGTAAAGAATATCCCTCTTCTGTCACTTTGCTTTTAACTTGAATCGCCAGCCAAGAAGCAGTGAGTAACGATTCTTAACTCCCCCCTTCTGTTACATAACCGTCAAAGAGGAGGCAGTTGGGACAAATTCCTCTTCTTGAGAGCATTCTTTGGTTGACCTACTCCACTGGCTCAAGCCGAGTGTATTCTCCAAACATCACTGCTTTGGATGAGCGATCGAGCTGAAACAGTTCCATGACACTGAGCAAACGGTAAAGTTGGTAATGTTGCTTCACTCTGTGAGACCAAACAATTGATCGACGACTCCCGTGACTTACACTTGGTCTCCCATCTGGACATTAATCCCAGAACTAGAACCATCAAAGACAAAAAGAGGTGGTGGCGTTCCCATCAGTCAATATCGGCATTCTCTTCTTGGACAAATAAAGCCATTCAGGTTACCCGTTTATATTCCATAACGCTCTGGTAAAATGTTACGGAAATTGTCAATCAATAGCTTGATAAATCTTACCACCGTAAACAATGATTCAAGAACAAACAGAACATCACATAGGCTCTCAAATCGCCAGTCAGAATCAAAGCGATTTAGCTGAAAAGAACTTGCTTTTGTGCTGTATTCGTTATCAATTAAATTCAGCTACTTCCTCTGATGTTTGCGGTTTACTCCGGACTAATTTACACTGGGATATTCTGGTGCAAAATGCAGTTCAGAATAATGTCTTTATGATCCTGGTTCAAACTCTAAAAGCAACTCATCCAGAGGTCATTCCTTCATCTGTATTGGAGAGAATAGAACTTAAAGTTCAACAACGAATGACCTATAATTTGTTTCTGACCAATAAACTGTTGCAAGTGCTGAACTTATTTGCAGAACATAATATTCAAGCCATTCCTTTTAAGGGGCCAATCTGGGCAAATTTGGCTTATGGTAATATGGTATTGAGAGAGTTTTCTGATTTGGATGTCTTAGTTCGTCCTCAAGATTTCTCTAAAGCTAAAGATGTGCTGATTGAGCAAGGGTATTATGACAAGAAATTTGGTGCAAATGAAGAGAGTCTTGGAGAAGCTCAGATGGTGTTACCCGATCGCCAAGTGAACATCGACGTACATTATAAGTTAGCGCCACAAGACTTTTATCTACAGATCGAGCCTGAACTCTTTTTTGAGGGCTTGCAAACTTTATCTTTTTTGGGGAAAGAAGTCGCCACATTCTCTCCAGAAAGTTGTATCGCTATTAGTTATCTTCAGGGAACAAAAGACAGTTGGAATACATTAAAAAGAATCTGTGATTTTGGAGCATTAATACAGACTTATCCAGAGGTGAATTGGCAGCAAGTTATGGCTCAATGTGGAACAGATGAGAGCGATCGCGTATTTTTGCTGGGAGTTGCGATCGCCCAAACCTATCTACAGATTTCCCTTCCAGAGATATTTTCAGACAAGCTGAAGCAGTTTCCAGAAGTGGTGAAAGTTGCCAGACAACATAAAGAGTATATGTATCATAAAAACATGGAATATGGCTATATCTTCTTTATTATCAGTTTGTGGGAGAGAAGAGAAAACACTTTATGGAGTAGGTTGCAATATTTGCTAAAGATTATTTTTCGTGTGAATGCAAGCGATCGAGAATTATTTCCCCTGCCCGATCTTTTGTTTTTTGTCTATTATCCCCTGAGAATTGTCAGGTTAATCGGAAAGCATAAAATCACCAAAGAAAAAATATCGTCTCTCTGGAATTTATTCAAAGGTTGATATTATTGATAATACTTAGCTTGAATAGCAAACAAGCGAGCGTAAGTACCGCCTACTCCCAGCAATTCTTCGTGAGAGCCTGTTTCAACAATGCTACCATTTTCTAAAACAAAGATGCGATCGACCATCTTGACTGTAGACAGACGATGGCTGATGAGAATAGCGGTTTTTCCTTGAATCAGTTGACGGAATTGTTCAAATACTTCATATTCTGCCTCAGCATCAAGTGCGCTGGTGGGTTCATCGAGAATCAGCAGTTGAGCTGGACGCAAAAATGCACGAGCGATCGCCACTTTTTGCCATTCGCCAATGCTCAATTCTTCTCCTTCTTCAAATTGCGTTCCTAACATGGTATCATAGCCTCTTGGCAGTCGAGAAATAATTCCTTCCGCTCCGGATTTTTGCGCGGCTTTGATGATATCTGGGTGATTATCAATATGGTCAATGTTCCCAAAGCCAATATTTTCTCGAACTGTTAAATTGTAGCGCACATAATCTTGAAACACGACACTTATGTTTCGTCGCCAATCGATAACAGAAAGTTCGCGCAAGTCAACGCCATCAATTGTAATTCGTCCATTTGTCGGATCGTAGAGACGACATAATAATTTAATTAACGTGGTTTTTCCTGCGCCATTTTCTCCCACTAACGCGACTGTTTCTCCTGCGGGAATCGTCAGATTAATGTCTTCGAGTAAGGGACGACGACTATGGGGATATTGGAAGGAAACATTTTCAAATCTTAAACCTTTTTGGAAAGGTTGAGGAAGCCATTGAGGATGGATCGGATTAGCAATAGTGGGTTTTAAGTCCAGGAATTCGTAAAGATGGGAGAGAAACAAACTATTTTCATATAAACTCGCTATATTAGACAGAAGCTGTCCTAAAAAGGCTTGACCTCGTTGAAAGCCTTGGTAATACATGACCAAACTTCCGAGCGTGATTTCTCCTTGGATGGTTTGATAGGCAATAAAACTAAATACGGCAAAAATCGCGAGAATACCACTCAATTGAGTTAAAAAATCGGCGATCGCCCGTTGCCGAGCCAGAGCTAATTTTTCTTGACGAATTTCCTGGCGTAGGTTATAATAACGTCGGCGAAATAGAGAGCCAAGATCGAATAACCGGATTTCTTTGGCATAGGAATTCAGCGTCAGCATCCAATGGAAGTACCAAGCCATACGCTCTTTACCCGTCCAAGTTTTTTGCTGCCGGTACAGTATTTTGCTCTGCTGTAAACGAACCAATAACACGGGAAGTGCTGCGGCTAATAAGACTAGACTAATTGACCAATGGAGGGAGAGCAGTAATGCGGCGATCGCCACCAGAGAAATTGCATTTTGAGCCAACTGTAGCAAACTATTGAGTAGGTTTTGCGGTCGATAGCTGGCTTCCTGTTGAGCGCGGTGGAGAGAATTATAAAAATTGGCATTTTCGTAATATTCCAGGTCAAGCTCAACGGATTTGCTGTGTAAAATATCATTGACAGAATCAGTAACAATTTGCGATTGAGCTTGGGTGGCATACCCAGATAAAGCCCGTAGTAGATTGGTAATCAGTGCCGTTATCCCCACCAGAATCACGATCGCCAGGACATCATAAAAGGCAGCCATCCCCTTGCCAATCCCCGCAGTCACCGTATCAATCAGTAACTTCATTAAATACAGTGAGGCTAACGGCAATAAACCTTGTAAGAAGACGAGGATAATCGTCAGAGTCGCCCAAAAGGGAGTGCTTTGCCAAACTAAAGCGATCGCTCTTTTCAGATTTTTGAGCAGTTGTAGTTGAGATTGCATCGGTGTTATTCTTCTCCCAAGAACCAACTGACAATCGTCAATCGCTCCCCGGCCGTCACTGGCTTCACTTCATGCATCAGATCGCTCTCAAACAGGGTTAATTGATCGAACATTGACAGATTTTGGTTTAATTGAATAGCAAGTCAAATGCAGTATATGACTTTATGAGCGGTATTGTCGGTATTGTCAATGGGGACGGTCAACCCATTGATACCAATCTTTTACAGCAAATGACCGATTTAATGAGACCTCAAGCTCCTGATGCTAGGGATATATGGAGTGAGGGGTATGTGGGTTTCGGTCATGCTCTCTTGCGGACAACCTGGGAATCGGAAAATGAACAGCAACCTCTGGGTTTAAATGGGAAGATTTGGATTACCGGGGATATCCGCTTGGATCGCCGTCAGGAGCTAATTGAACGCTTGCGTGCTTCGGGATGCAATCTAGAGAACAATGCGCCTGATGTTGACTTGGTTTTACATGCCTATCAGGTTTGGGGAGACGCTTGTTTAGAACGACTGAGCGGGGATTTTGCTTTTGCCATTTGGGATAGCCACGAACAACGTTTATTTTGTGCCAGAGACCAGTTTGGCATTGTCCCCTTTTATTATGCACAAATGGGGCAAACTCTGGTGTTTAGCAATCATCTCAATACCGTGCGCTTCCATCCTGGAGTATCCGATCGCCTGAATGAGAGCGCGATCGCCGATTTCCTCCTCTTTGGTAACAACATGGATCGGGCGACCACCACCTTTGCCGATATCCAGAAATTGCCCCCCGCTCACACCCTAATTTACTCTGAAGGTAGAATTAACATTCAGCGTTACTGGCAATTGCCCGAAGATGTGGAATACCTGAATTATCAACACCCGGAAGAATATGTCGAGCAGTTTCGGGAATTATTTGAACACTCAGTTGCAGACAGACTGCGAACCCATATCGCTGGTAGCAATTTAAGCGGGGGAATGGACTCCACCAGTATTGCCGCTACTGCTTATAGGTTAATGAAGGCAAACCATTCCTCGGTAGACTTTCGAGCTTACACTATTATATATAAGCAACTGATTCCCGACGACGAAGGAGACTATGCCGCGCAAGTTGCTGAAATGGCAGGTTTTCCAATTGAGTATCTGGTAGCAGAAGACTACATCGGGCAAGCCCCTCCAGAACACCCAGATTATATATATCCCGAACCCCTATTAATTCCCACCCAAGTGGCTGAAGTCGATCTGACGCGGCGCGTAGCAGCATACAGTCGGGTGCGACTAGCTGGGTTTGGCGGCGATCCGGCATTCGAGCCAGTGCCCTCTTCCCAGGATAAGTTGCGACAGGATCGGAATAATATTTTGGGTTACATCGACTCCCTTCGCGCCCGAGTGAGGTTGCGAACCCGGTTGCACCAGTGGCTCAAAAGAGAGCCGCAAGAGCAACAAACGATTGATTTTCCTGACTGGTTTAACCCAGATTTCGCCGAACGAATGCAATTGAAAGCGCGACAGGAAGAAATATATGAAACATATAGGGTCTCGCCCCAGAGAGATCGCTACGGGATGGCGACTGCTCCCTTGTGGTCAAACATATTTTCTTGGTCCGATCCGGGCTTCACTGGTTTTCCTCTTAAAGCTCGCTTTCCCTTTTTCGATTTGCGCTTGGTATCATACTTGCTTTCTGTGCCGCCTACTCCCTGGTTTGAAAATAAATTCTTGCTCAGGGAAGCTATGAAAGGTCTGTTGCCCGAGTCCGTTCGCCAGCGACCTAAAACAACCCTGCAAGGGTTTCCTCATTACACTTTCATGCAGCAGCACGGACTTCAGCCCTGGATGGTGGAATTGATGACTGCACCAGAACTAACAAACTATGTCAACAGCGAGCTCCTGCTGCAAAAACTGCAATCGATTGGACAACTAACTCCTGCAAGCTATAATCAAGCTGGTCTAGTTCTGCACTTGGCATACTGGTTGCGTCACCAATAACTGGCGTGAGTAAAGACCCAGACTAATGTTATCCCCGAATTGAACTTGAGGAGATCTACCATGCGACAAATAAATGAAAACCAAGGAAATACTGCCGAGCACAGGGAATACCGCACTCCCAAACTGCGGAAATTTGGCAGTGTGAGCGAGCTGACTCTGACTCAGCCTCGTCCTGCCACCGGGAATGATGGCGGTTCATTCTTTAATCAGTATGGTTCCTAATTCCAACTTTCGAGTTTTTGACCTGACTTGAATGTCGCGATGAATCAAGCACTGTTATCTGCCTTTTGGGCATGATGGCAGTGTTTGGTTAATCCCCAATCGATCGTCAACACTAGCAATCCCATAAGCATTTTAGATAAAATGGAGCAATCCTTTAGATATGCGACTTATGGCTTAACCTTAGAGGCGAACCAGCCTCTTCCCGGTCTAACGCCTGCGAGTGCTAATACGCCCGTAGATGTTTGGGTCGATCTGAATGGGATGTTGCGATCGCCGTTAACCGACGATCTTCCCTCTGGAATAGACTGGATAGAAAAAGCAGATGGCACCTACTTACAGATCTGGTTTCGCGGAGACGGACGATACGGACACGTTAATTTCGAGATAGACTCTGATGCGACTCATATCAAAGCAACTTGGCCTCAGTCTCGTATCGAAGATGTGACAACGTTATTGGTAGGACAGGTTCTCGCTTGTGCCTTGCGCTTGCGAGGTATGCTCTGTCTTCATGCTTGCGTCGTAGAAACCGACGGCCGGGCGATCGCGATCGTCGGGGAAACAGGAGCTGGAAAGTCAACGACGGCAGCCGCTTTGGCTAATCGAGGATACTCGATTCTAGCCGATGATATTGCAGTTCTCCAGGAGTGCGAAGAACATTTCCTGGTACAACCCGGATATCCTCGCCTGCGACTGTGGCCGCAAAGTGTGAATGCTCTCTACGGTTCGGAAGCTGACTTAACCAAGATTTTCCGATCTTCGGAGAAACGTTTTCTCGATTTAAGCGATAACAGTAAGTCTGACACCGCTTGGCAGTTTCAGAGCGAACCATTGCCCTTGGTGGCTATCTACATTCTTGGAGAACGGAAGCTGGGTTTAGAAGCGCCAAAGATAGAACCCATTCCTCCAGCAATAGCAGTGATGAAGTTGATGCAGCAGCGCTCTGTAAGTCATTTCAAATTAGATGCGGACAAGCAAGGGCGGGAGTTTGCTGGTTTTGGTCGCGTCGCCAGGCAAGTCCCCGTGCGCGCGATCTCTCGCAAGGATAGCTTGGAGGCATTGCCCCAACTCTGCGATGCTATTTTGGCAGATTTGGCTGGTACAACTATCTCCGCAAGCTATAAATAACGGATAGATCGTAACAGGATTGTGCCAGAAGTTTACATCATCGGCGGTTGTAACGGTTCCGGCAAAACAACTACCGCAATGAAATTGTTGCCAAACAGTTTAAAATTGCTTGAGTACGTCAATGCTGATGAAATTGCGGCTGGACTCTCACCATTTAATCCTGAGTCTGTCGCCATCCAAGCTGGACGCTTGATGCTAGAACGGTTAAATTCACTATCCGATGCTGGAGCTGATTTTGCATTTGAAACCACCCTTGCCTCTCGCCATTATGTCCGATTCTTGCAACGCTGTAAAACTAAAGGGTATGCGGTTAATTTAATTTATTTTTGGTTGGTCAGCCCGGAATTAGCGATCGCCCGCGTAGGCACGGGTGGCTAGTGGAGGGCATAATATTCCTGAAGCAACTATCCGTCGTCGTTATGAAAGAGGCAGAAAAAATTTCAGCCAATTGTATTTGCCATTAAGCGATAGTTGTATTGTCTGCAACAATTCAGGGTTAGACATTCAATTAGTAGCTAGTTATAATAGCGAAGCCTCCAAGCCCATCGTTTATCAAGCGGAAATCTGGAGTTCAATTACTGGAGATATAGATGAACCCTAAAAATCCTCCCCTTTCACCACTGCATCAAAAAATTTATGCGGGTGTGAAACAAGCTATTGCCGAGGCGATCGAGAGACATCGCAAACTGGGCCAATCAATTAGTATTTGGCAAGATGGAAAGGTTGTTACTATCGAGAGCGACAAAATACCACCTCTGGAAAAAGATATATAGTTTTTGCCAAACGGTAGAAGGAATCCGATTAAAGTAGAACCCTGAAAAAGGGCAAGGAATTTATTAGAAAATAAATGATGGAATTCAATCCCAGAAATGCAGCATTTCGCGCCAATCCATATCCCGTCTACGATCGCCTCCGCGCCACAGACCCCATCCATTACCGGCAGTCAACAGAAGATTGGATTTTGACGCGCTATGCTGATATTGTGACCCTTCTCAAAGATAATCGCATCGATCCTCGCGATGGAGTAGAGCCACTGGGCGATCGAACCGAGCCACATCCGCAAGACCTGCAAACTCCTCAAGATAGACAAAACCCACTTCTCGATCGGTTTTTGCATTTGCGGGAAGAAAGCCAAAGGCTCAGACAACATTGGATTATTGTCACCAATCCACCGCAGCACGATCGCCTACAGAAGGTACTCAATCCAGGATTTACCCATCAAAAGATTAGCCGTCTCGAACCGCACCTGCAAATGATGGCCGATCGCGCTATTGATAAGGTACTGGCATCGGGAAATATGGACATCATTGAAGATTTTGCTTATCCGCTTGTGGTCGAAGCTATCTCAGAACTTCTCGGAATCCCTGTAGAAGATCGCCAGCGCCTCGTGCCCCTTGCGCGGGAGATCGCCCTATCCATCGATCTGAATAAATCCCAGACCACTTACGAACGGGGTCAATTCGCATTGACAAATCTGACACAATACTTTCGCAAATTAATTTCCCAATTGCTCGAGGCTACAGAGCCACAGGACAATCTTATGGGCACAATGCTTCACGCACAAGCCCAAGGAGAACTGAGCGAAGACGAGCTGCTCGCGAACAGTACATTTTTATTTTTTACGGGTCAAGGTTCCAATCACCATATTATCGGCAATGGGATGCTCGCCCTCCTGCGCCATCCCGAGCAATTGCGCTTGCTGCAAAACAATTCAACTTTGATGAAAACGGCGATCGATGAATGCTTGCGCTACGACGGCCCGGGACAGTACATTATCAGGAGGCCCTTAGCCGATATTGAAATAGGCGGTCAAACCATTCGGAAAGGAGAGAAAATGATTTTGGTTATTGGTGCGGCGAACCGCGATCCAGAGCAATTTCTCGAACCCGATAAGTTTGATATTTGCCGCCAGCCTAACCCATATCTTACCTTTGGTTATGGGATGCGTTCCTGCATGGGGTCGAGGCTGGCTAAGTTAGTCGCGCGGATAGGGGTAGGAACATTGATCAGTCGCTTACCGAAAATTACCTTGGCTAATGAAAACCCAGAATGGGAAGAATCTTATAAGGCTCACGGACTAAAATCCTTACAAGTATTGTTCTAGCCCAATGAACTCCACTCTCAGAGAGTCCATCGATCTCCTTTTGCCCCATCTGATGCCAACATTAGTGAACCCTGATGCGGCATTGGGGTTAAAAGCATTAGCGAGCAATCTAGCCCCCATTCTGCGGGGTGGCTTTGAATGCCGCCTCAGTACCAACTCCTCCCCAGTCGATTTCCAGCAGTGCGTTGTACCCGACGAGAGTGAGTGGACTGTGCTGGAAGAACACATTTCTGCTGTTGTTACTTCAACTAACAGCATATCGGTAGATCCAAGAGCGTCCCAATTGCAAGATTTCTTGGCTCAATGGCAGTTATCCCTTCAGTCAATTTCGGAAATTTGGTTAGAGTATGATATTGATGATTCATCAGTTTTTCTGCCCCTCCCCGCCATTTTCTTCGGATTGCCACAAGAGGTATCGCCAGCCATTGAAACCTATGCTATTGCTACCCAATCCCTGGATTTACTTCTAGGTTCTTTGGGTTGGCACGAGTGGCAGGATAATCTGGAGCAATGCTTTAGGGCTTGTCCTGATGGGGTATTTATTAGTCATATCGGTGTGATGCTCTCTCGAAACTCACCCGCTTTGCGAGTTAATGTTAAACGTTTGCAACCCGATTTGTTAATTCCCTATTTGCAAGAAATTGGCTGGCAGGAGGAAACTGAGGAACTCGAAGCTTTGATGATACAATTATTCGGGTTAGTCGATCGCCTAACGGTATGTCTGGATGTCGGTCAGATCGTTTATCCCCAAATTGGCTTAGAATGTATTTTCCTCCAACAGCCTCCAGACGAAACCCGTTGGGCTATTTTCTTAGATTATTTAGTAGAACGAGGGTTATGCTTGCCTGACAAGCCAGAGGCTTTATTAAGCTGGCCAGGTCAAACGAATCCTCTAAATGCTAAAGTATCTTGGCCGAGTGACTTAATTGCCGCTTCTCTTTTGCAGCCTAGGGATCGTTTTACGATATTCGATCGCCGCTTAAGTCATATTAAGGTGGTTTGGCGATCGCCAGATTCCTTAGAAGCCAAAGCTTATCTGTGGTTTGAACATCAGTGGTTATCTGGGAAAAGTTAACAATGAATACCCGTTCCGAAACAAATTGCGATTTAGATCGGTTTTATTCTGCCGAATCGGTTAGTGAATGGCAAGAAATTATTGGTGGAGATCTACATTACCATTTTGGCTATTTTCGCGGTTCCGAAGATTTAGAAACGGGTTTAAAGCAAACCGTGAGAAATTTTTATCCTTATATCCCTGCTGGCACACGGGTTTTAGATATTGGCTGCGGTTGGGGAGGACCGGCCAAAATGCTAATTAGCGATCGCAATTGCTCGGTAACCGGAATATCATTGAGTAGCACCCAAGTCGAGTATTGCCAGAGCCTGGGTTTAAATGTTTGGCAGCAAGACTTGGAGCTAGAAACAGAGGAAATCAGAGGGGAATACGATCTAATATTTTGCCTGGAAATGATGTCTCATATCAGAAACAAAGCTAGACTGCTGGAGCGGCTGCGATCGTTAGCCCCACGCCTGCTCCTTTCAGTCAACTGTATTACAGATAACTATTGGGGAGAAAGGACGACTTTTGGCGAATCAATGGAACTTTGTACGGTTTCAGAATTGACCCAATATCTGGAGCAAGCAGGCTGGCAAATTAATTATATCAAAAACAAGCGATTTCAATCATTGCGGACGATCGCACTGTGGAAAGAAAATCTAGATCGCGTTTATGGCGATCGCCAGCCTCCCGGACAGCTTGCTATCCTTCGTGCTCTTGTAGATGCAGCACTGCGAGATCCAGTGGGCTGGTGCCAGTCATTTCCCCTAATCGACATTGTGGCAGAAAGATGAGTGAAAAAATACCTTTACCCTTTAATCCGCGATCGCCAGAATTTCGCGCCAACCCCTATCCTACCTATGATTACCTGCGAACTCACCATCCGATCTACTATCGACCGGAACGAAACGATTGGGTGCTGACGCGCTACGCTGATATTGTGGAAGCTCTGACCAACCCTAGCTTTGGGAGATCGGAATCGGGGCTAGCAGGAGTGACAACCGCTAACCAAGAGGCAATTCACCATTTTTTGTCTTTGCGTCAGGATAGTCAAAGACTGATGGCGCTGTGGTTGGTGCTTCGCAATCCGCCAGATCATACGAGAATCCGTCAATCGTTAGTGGCTCCTTTCAGTCCAACACGAATTAAAACATGGCGATCGCGCATTCAGGAGAAAGTTGACGACCTCATTGAGCGCGCGAAAGAGCGGGGCATAATGGATATTATCAAGGATTTCGCTTATCCGCTTACCCTTGATGTAAATTGTGAGATATTGGGAATTCCAAAATCAGAATGGCATCCGCGCTTTCAACAATGGTCAGAGGGCTTGTCTGCAGTGGGAGACTTGGACGCAACTGCGATCGCTAACGAGAAAGGTTTGCTGGCGATCGCTGGTTTGGCCCAATATTTCCGCAGCTTAATTGCTAAACACTACAGCGATCGCCAACCGCAAGAGAATCTAATTAGCACCCTAGTTCAAGCACAAGCTGAGGGTCAATTGAGCGAAGAAGAACTGATTGCCAATTGCATCCTCCTATTTTTTGCTGGAGATTCAACAACTAAGCATTTAATTGGCAACAGCATCTTAACTTTGCTCGATCATCCCCAGCAGCTAAGACAGCTACAAGCAAATCCGTCTTTAATAGAAACGACTATATCTGAAGTTTTGCGCTATGAAGGCCCGTTTCAAGTCGTCTCGCGCACGGCACTGTCCGATATTCAACTCTCAAATACAACCATTCATCGGGGTGAAATCGTCAATTGCATGTTAGCTGCTGGTAATCGAGACCCTGCCAAGTTTCCCAACCCAGAGAAGTTTGATATTCAGCGCCAACCCAATCCCTATCTTTCTTTCGGTCGAGGAATTCATATTTGTCTGGGGAGGCATTTGGGTAAATTATTGGCAGAAATTGCCGTGGGTACGCTGGTAAACCGCTTGCCTGAATTATCCATAGCAACCGAATCCCTTGAATGGGAAGATACTTTTCTAGCACGCGGTTTGAAATCATTACCCGTCGTCTTTTGAATACAGCAACCCGCGCATTGCCCAGTCATGTTTGTGCGCTTCATTCAGTTCAGCCACGGTGAAATGGAGTCCCAGTTCAGAACCGAGTTGAACAAAGCCTTCTAAGTTCGGGTTTTTATTGAGGGCTAAAAGTCGAGTTTTGAATTGTTCATCTGCACGAAATTGCTCGATAAAGTGTAATGCTACTTGGACAGACATGAGTTTTATCTTATCCCTCTTCTATCACTCTTGGAAATTGTGAGAACGGTCCGTCATTGCAGCCCACGATAATCATAACTATAGTCGATGATTAGTCTATTGTAGGGGCAAGTTTCAAACCCCCTCTAAAACAATGTCTCATGGTTAATCGAATTCACTATAAATGGAGATAGCAGAGGATCGGGAGTACCGGTTAACTGACGGGCAAACCGGGGGGCGATCGCCGGAACTAAGGTAATAGGAGCAGTAAACCCGGAAAAAACATATAATCCGTCTCGTTTGGGTATCGCCCCCATAATGGCAAAATTCTGATGCACAAATGCCACTAAACAAGAATGCCAGGTTCCCGGTTCTTGAGCTAAAGAGGGTAAGATTTGGCCAACTTTTTGGCGAATTTCGTTCTCACTCCTTTGGGGATTAATCTGAGCCTGGGGATCGGTTACCGTGCGGCTTAATTGTCCTAATAATAATCGTCCCCCTAGAAACTGTACCGCACTGGTATCAACAATGGCAGGGGCTAACTCGTGTCCCGGTTCATCCCAAAGGAATTCCAATTCTGGACGACTTGAATAGGTTTCAAGCTGATAGAGTTGGGTTTGGGAAGGGATGACAAAACTAGATAAACGCTTGTCAGTCTCGACAATTTCTACCAATTCTGCATGGGTAAAATAAATAGGAATATCAATTCCAGCTTGTTTGAGCAGTTTTCGAGTCCATCCACCGGCACAAACCACTACGTTTTTCGACTGATAGGAGGCTTCAGAAGTCCTGATGTGATAGGACTGATCCAGCTCCTTTCGTAATTCCAGGACTTCCCCAATTTCCATGACTCCCCCTTGACGGATCGTCGCCTGTTGATAGGCTTGATTGAGGAGAATGGGGTTAACCTGAGCTTGCTGTAAGATAAAGGCACTAACGATCGCCTCTGGATTGAGCAAAGGTTCGATTTCACAGGCTTCTTGGGGGGTTAACATCTGAAATGGATCGCTCATCTGCTGGTAAGCGGCGATTGTGTGTGCCACATCTTGCCCTGGATCGACGGTAAACAGAAACTCTACCGCTCGAAACTCGGTATCCATGCCTAATTCATTGGATAATTGCTCGTGTCTGGCTTTTCCTTCATGGAACAATCTTCCTATGTCTCCTGAAGTGCCATACCAATGAATGCCTCCATAACTATAGCGGGTGGCGCGATCGCCATCAGCGCTTTGATCTAAAAGAAGTATCTCTAATCCTAGCTTACTGAGTTCATAGGCTAGAGCGCTACCGGTAATGCCTGCCCCAATTACGATCCAATCGTAAATTTTCGTCATACTCATCTAATCCCCTCCCTAATTGCTAACATATTTTGCACAAAACGCCGAGGAATGTCTGGGCGATCGCCCCAGTGTAAATGCAAGTATGATGCATGAAGATTATAAATTTGCCATCCTTCGCTTACCGAGAGTGTATGGCGATCGTAGCCTTTTAATTGAAATAAGGGAAGGGCTTGGTCTTCTGGGGTGGGGAAAGGAGGACTGAGTTGGGAGCGATGAAACTCATGGCCTTGAAGGGTTGTACCGGCTGCCACCAGGGGACTATCATGGAGAGTGCTGGCTTTTCGATAGCCGAGGGTGAGCTTTTTCTCCATCGTGACGTGGGAGGGTAAAATTCCCACCATCTCCCAAGTTTTCCCTTCAAATGTGGTAAGACTTTGGCACAATACCATTAAACCGCCACATTCGGCATAGGTGGGCAGTCCGGCTACAATCGCTTGGTGTATGGCTTGGCGAGCGGGTTGATTTTCTGTTAATTGCTCGGCGAACATTTCTGGAAATCCTCCCCCGAAGTAGAGTCCGTCAATAGCAGGGGGAAGGGTGCGATCGCCCAGCGGACTCCAGGGAACGAGTTCTACGCCTAGGTTTTGCAGGATATCTAAGTTATCGGCATAGTAGAAGCTGAAGGCTGGATCTTGGGCGATCGCTAATCGGAGCTTATCGCTAGGGGATGGGGGGATAGGGGGATGGGGGGATGGGGAGATGGGGAGACACAGTGACGCTGGGACTTTGAGAAATTGCTGCAACTTTTGCCAGTTAAAATGATGTTTGCCTAAGTGGGCTAATCGGTCTAAAATCTCGTTCAACTGCGGTAATTCAGCCGTGGGAATTAGCCCTAGATGGCGGTCTGGGATGGTAATTTGAGTTTGACGGGGAAATACGCCTAAAATGGGCAGATTGAGGGGTTCTAGCGCCGCTTCCAGGTATTCTTGATGGCGATCGCTCCCCACCCGATTGAGGATAATTCCGGCTAAGTTGAGGCTGGGGTCGAAGGTTTGGAAGCCATGGGCGATCGCGGCGACAGAATTGGACATCCGCCCGCAATCTAATACCAGCATCACCGGTAAGTTTAGCAGTTTGGCTACATGGGCGGTAGAGCCGAAATGGCGATCGTCCGGGTGGCAATTATAGGGCAAGCCATCAAACAGTCCCATCACCCCTTCTACCACGGCACAATCTGCGGTTTGCCCATGGTGCAGATAACAGGTTTGCACCCATTCTGGAGAGGTTAACACCGGATCTAAATTGCGGCAAGGGCGACCCGTAATATAACTATGAAACATGGGATCGATATAATCTGGCCCCACTTTAAATGATTGCACCGATACCCCTTGTTCTCGTAAGCTGGCCAATAGCGCTAACGTGATGGTCGTCTTCCCCACTCCAGAGCGATCGCCCGCAATTATTAATCCCATGATCAATTAAAAACTAAAATTTCTAGATTTCCATAAGTCCTCAAAGTTAATCTTTAATTTAGTCATTTCTACAGTAGAGAAAACCCGTCATTACCCTGCCATCGGGCATCGTTGTATTGTGCAGAACTATCTCGTCGCCATCACAGTCAAATGCTTTGGTCGGCTCTAACTCATAATCTTCAGGCCAATCGTCTAACGTCGCTCCTAATAAGTTGGCATCAGTTAAGATCGTACCGGCTAAGATTGTTTCCGTCAGATCAGCATAACTCAAGTTTGCTTTCTCTAAAGTTGCATATTGCAGATTGGCATAAGACAACTTTGCCCGGCTCAGATGGGCACCGGTTAAATTAGCATATCTTAGATTGGTACCTCTTAAATTAGCCCGACTCAGATCGGCATCGGTTAAAACCGCCCGACTAAAATCTGCACTGGTTAAATTAGCCCGATTCAGATGGGCACCGGTTACATCAACACAACCAAAGCACCTTTCTCCAAATGCATATTGGCGTAATAATTCGCGACCATCCATTGAGCGAATTTCAGTTTGGAGACTTCCATCCGGCATCCTTACACCACAATACCAAATGTCTTCTAATATGAGTTTATTAGATTCAACTAGACTCAAATCAACATCCGTTAATTTAGCTTGAGTCAAATCCACATTATCTAAATCATAATCATAAAAATAAAAATCTTGATTTTTTAACTTAGCTTGTCGTAAATTAACATTTTTGATTTCGCCATTCCTATCTAATGACACATACAATGTTGCACCTTCTAAATTAATATTGGTTAGATGATATTCACTATCTAGACTTGAAAATATTCTGGAATTAGATAAGTTCACATTATCTAATGTAATATTGTTCAGCTTGATAGAAATTATGGAATTTTGTAAATTTATTCTTTCGGCTGTATTGTCGCTTAAATATAGATTGGATACATGTGAATAGCTCAGGTCAATTTCACTTAAACATGCCTGACTAAAAGAAGTATGGTTAATCGAAGAACAACTTAGACTGACTCCCCTAAGATTAGCGAGATCGAAGTAACTACGCAGAAAGGTAGTAAAATAACGACCGCGCTTGAGATAGGCATAAGCATAAGTAGATAATGTCACTCCTTGAAAATTAGCTCCTTCTAAGTTTGCCCCCTGAAAGTTAACTCCTCTCAAATCTGCCCCCTGAAAGTTTGCTCCTCTCAAATCTGCCTCTATAAATTTAGTTCCCTGCAATTTCACTCCGGCTAAATTCACGTCTCTCAAATTAGCCTGGCTTAAGTTTGACCAACTTAAATCAATCGAACAGGTTTGGCTCTCTTCTCCTTCAGAATCACTTAAATTGAAACCCTGTAAATTGAAACCCTGCAAATTCTCTCCACTCAAGTCTAATACCGAAAAGTTACGCTCTCCATTTCTATAGTCTTCTAACAATTGTTGGGCGCTCATTCTCAATGAGAAACTCGATGGCTTTTCCATAAAAAAGCTTTCCTCATCAGGAGGTATAGTATTCCAGAACAAAGCTCTGTCATGTTTAATCGTCTCCCATTGTTCTTCACTCACATTTTGAAAGTTCGTCCCGGTCAAATTTGCTCTTCTGAGATCCAGTCCTGATAGGGTTGAAGAGCTGAGATCAGCACACGCTAAATTGCTTCCACTTAGATCGGCTTCGGTAAAGTCAGCCTTATGAGCTATAGCTTTGCTTAAATTAACATGTCTGAGGGTTGCTCTCACTAATTTCGCGTCACTCAAGTTAATTTCTTGCAAACTGGCTCCCCAGAAATTGCTACGATTGAGATTGGCTTTCTGTAAATTGGCTTTAGCCAATGCAGCATATTGTTTCCTTTCGCTCTCACTCATCTGTTCCAACTCTTCCTGAGTCCCTTGAAAGTCGTTCAAATTAGCTCCACTCAAATCGAATCCACTCAAATTTTCTCCCGAAAAGTCCCTCTCTCCAGCATTGTAGAGCGCCCAAAATTGTTCGATATCCATAGTCTTAACCGTTAACGACTAATGAGATTATACTTCTTATCCCTAAGTGAGACAGACATACTCCACCTCCTGGAGAATCTGGTTGCCAAAGTGAGGACTCAGGGATTCTGGCGTGACCAAATTTATCCTGCGCCCAAACAAATCTTCTAGAAAGAAACAGAGATCCATAAAATTCCGAAAGGTTTTTTGTTCTGGCTCAAACACCACAAAAACATCCACATCACTCTCGTCATCTGCCTCCCCACGCTGAAACGATCCAAACACACCAAAACTTCTGACTCCATAAGTTTTAATCGTCTCACGGTGTGCCAAGATGGAGGACATGAGGTCTTGCTTCGTTCGTAGTGGTTTGATAGGATCATCTCCAGTTTTTCCTAAAGATGAACGTTCAAAAATCGGCTCCGTAACTTCTTCTAACCGGTCTTCAAAATCAGTGAGATCGTGTGTATCCCAGAACTCGGCTAACTCTTTAAGAGAGTCTGTTTGAACAATTATAGTCTTATCTTTTTCATGCATATCTAGAACCTCTTCATTATCTACTAAAGCCTGGATTCAGCCATCGCAAAATTTCGGCTTTTAACCGAGTAATATCTTTGTAAATAAACTCCTGTTTGACCCATTGTCCCATGGCATCTAAAGGACTAAATTCCCGTCCAGCTTGCCAATTAATATCTTGTCCCGTGGGCGTTAAATGATTACCGGGAAGTCTTTGTAAAGTCACCATATTGGCAAATCTGGCTCGTAAAATTTCAATTAATCGGGAACTTTGATCGATGTTATCGTTCTGAAAGCGAATTAACAGATTGCGCCGGATCTGATAGTCTTTCTCGATCAAAACTTCTGTTTGTTCTGGAGAGGGGGTGAATTCCAATTGGAACATGGTGGCCAGATTGAGTTCTTGACCCAGGGGAATGGATTGATTCACGGGATAATTATTGTAGGCAATGAAAATATTTCCAGCATGATTAATTTTGGGGAAACTTCCGATGATCAGGTGCAGTTTACAGCCCATACTATGGCCTAAACCGTAAAGGGGTAAATAGCGCCGTCGCAGTTTTCCTAAACGCTCTAATTGAGTTAAGGTCTGATTGAATTGCTCTAGAACCGATCGTGCAATCTGATAATGATCGAAGGTATTGATAAAGGGCGTGGTGACGATAATATAGCCTTGAGTAGCGATCGCCTCCAATAACCAACGATAGGTCACATGGGGCGCTGCGCCTATAAATGCCCCCCCCAAAAAATGAACGATCGCGATCGGTCTTGGGGGCACTAATACCCAATTTTCATCAATCTCTAACCAGTCCATGATTTTATTTTTTACTATAGATGAACAGGGCAGATTCGGGTTGGGAACATCTAGAACCTGGCATTCTCAGCAGTGACCTGGGATGAGATCACCTTAAGAGCCAAAGGCAAGGTGTTAAGCTAGATGGGGCGTTCTCTGAATGCCCAGAACTCATAGGTTTTAGGGTCGGCATCAGGTACCATTAACTCTAATTTAAACGACGCAAGGAAGATTACCGATGACACAACGCAAGCGATCGCTGATTACAGGAATTACCGGTCAAGATGGTTCTTATTTGAGTGAATTATTACTCGAGAAGGGGTATGAGGTTCACGGAATCATTCGCCGCAGTTCCACCTTCAATACCGATCGCATCGACCATATTTACATCGATCCCCATGAAGAACAAGCCCGATTTTTCCTGCACTACGGCGATCTCACCGACGGCACAACCCTCCGCCGGATCTTAGAAGAAATTCAACCTCATGAGGTCTACAATTTGGGCGCTCAATCCCACGTGCGCGTCAGTTTCGACTCCCCCGAATATACCGTTGATACTGTCGCCATGGGAACCCTACGGCTCTTAGAAGCCATTCGAGACTACCAACAGCGTACCGGCAATCAGGTCAGATTCTATCAAGCCGGATCGTCCGAGATGTTTGGGAAAGTCCAAGAAGTACCTCAAAAAGAAACCACCCCCTTCTATCCCAGAAGTCCTTACTCCTGCGCTAAAGTCTATGCCCATTGGCAAACCATTAACTACCGGGAATCCTACAAATTATTTGCCTGTAATGGCATCCTGTTTAACCATGAATCCCCTCGTCGAGGTGAAACCTTTGTAACGCGTAAAATCACCCGTGCAGTGGCTCGGATTAAAGCTGGACTGCAAAAGAAACTCTATTTAGGAAACTTGGATGCCAAACGGGATTGGGGATATGCCAAAGACTATGTACGTGCTATGTGGCTCATGCTTCAGCAAGATGAACCGGATGATTATGTCGTCGCCACCAATGAAACCCACTCCATTCGCGAATTTCTTGATATTGCCTTTACCCATGTGGGTTTAAGCTGGCAAGATTATGTGGAGTTTGACGAGCGCTATTTACGTCCTGCGGAAGTGGATTTACTCATTGGTGACCCGAGCAAAGCTAAAGAAAAGCTGGGTTGGGAACCCTCCGTTACCTTCGAGGAGCTAGTAAAATTGATGGTGGACTCCGATCGAGAAGTGCTGGAAAAAGCCAAACAGTTGGGCAATGGATTTGACTAAGGCAGATTGAGGAAAAAAGATGACCACCATAGAATTGCAAGATAAGCGGATTTTGGTCACGGGAGGCGCGGGTTTTCTCGGTCGTCAGGTGATTGAGCAGCTTGAGGGGGCAGGAGCAAACCGAAATCATATTACCATTGTGCGATCGCGCGAATACGATCTTCGGCAAATGGCTGCCTGCGAGCAAGTTGTCCAAAATCAAGATATCATCATCCACCTGGCTGCCCATGTGGGAGGAATCGGTCTCAACCGGGAGAAACCGGCAGAACTGTTTTACGATAACTTGATGATGGGAACCCAGCTTATCCATGCGGCTTACCAAGCGGGTATCGAAAAATTTGTCTGTGTTGGAACCATTTGCGCCTATCCGAAATTTACCCCTGTTCCTTTCAAAGAAGAAGACCTCTGGAACGGCTACCCGGAAGAAACCAATGCTCCCTATGGCATTGCCAAAAAAGCGCTCCTGGTTCAGCTCCAATCCTATCGGCAACAATATGGGTTGAATGGCATTTTCCTCTTGCCAGTAAACTTATATGGGCCAGAAGATAACTTCGATCCGAGTAGTTCCCATGTGATTCCCGCCTTAATTCGCAAAGTCTACGAAGCTCAACAGCGGGGAGATACAACCCTTCCTGCTTGGGGAGATGGATCGCCGAGTCGTGAGTTTCTCTATTCCACCGATGCCGCACGGGGCATCGTGATGGCCACTCAGAAGTACAATGACTCTGAACCCGTGAACTTAGGAACTGGTTACGAAATTACCATCCGCGATCTAGTTGAACTCATTTGTGAGTTAATGGAATTTAAGGGCGAAATTGTCTGGCAAACGGATAAACCCAATGGTCAACCCCGCCGATGCTTAGATACCCAACGGGCAAAAGACTGGTTTGGGTTTACAGCGAATATGGAGTTTCGCGAAGGGCTGAAACGAACCATTGACTGGTATCGCACTCATGGAGAGGCGGCATAGTGTCGTGACCACCTAAAATGGTGCTTTAGAAAAAGATGGGGGAAAGGGGGAAAAGGGGGCAATACAGAAAGCCCACTATCCCCCCATCCCCTATCGTTTTGATGTTTAGGAATAATACGAATGAATCCTTTCTTAAAAAATATAGTTACTTTGACCGCTCTGGCAGCCGTTGTTGATGGTTCTGCCAATGCTGAAGAAAAGGAATTGATTGTCGATCGTCTGGCCCATAAACTAGAAGTGTCTCCCGATCTGGTTTATGAGGAGCTGGATCGGGCGATCTCTAAGGTGCAAGAAGCAGCTAATAACCCCACTATGGCACTCCAGTTAGCCTATAAAGCCTTACGCACGCTCCCCTTCCATCAACAAACATTTGCCTTTGATGTGGCCAAAGAAGTCATTGATGTCAATGGCATAGAACCCGATGAAAGCACGTTTATTTGGGCCTTATTTCGGTTAGTTTTCCCCGAATCATCAGGAGAAGCATAGACGGATTATGAAGGATAAACTTCTTGCAGAAGGTGAGGGAATAGGGAATAGAGATACAGTGCTTTGCTTGCGTTATGGAGTACAAGACCGAATCCCCAAAGCCATATACCACAATCCTATTCCCTAGCACAAAGCACTATAAGAATACAGGATTACTCTATTCCTCTTCATGTTCTACCCACTTATGCAAGAAGTCTAATGAATAATGAATCAATGGTTAATGATTAATGGTTAATAGATTGAATGGATAAACGCCAACTTCGTAAACAGCTCCTCATTGCTCGCGAGTCCCTATCTTTAGAAGACTGGAAAACGAAAAGCGATCGCCTCTGCCAAACCCTGAAACAGGCTCCCCTGTTTCAGCACGCTCAAACCATTCTCGCCTATTGGAGTCATCGCCGAGAAGCCGATCTGAGTGTTTTGTGGGGCGAACGGCAAGTTTGGGGATTACCTCGAACTGTGGGAAAATCCCTCTCCTGGCATGTCTGGAAGCCTTCAGAACCCCTGCAAGCGGGAAAATATGGCATTTTTGAACCTCATCCGGATTCCCCCGTGCTACAGCCCCAGGATGTAGATTTAATTTTGGTTCCCGCCGTGGGCTGCGATCGCCAGGGATATCGTTTAGGCTATGGGGGTGGATACTATGACCGGTTACTGAGTTCAGAGGATTGGCAGTCTATTCCCACGATGGGTATTCTCTTTGATTTTGCTTGGGTTGAGCAACTGCCCGTCGATCATTGGGATATCGCCTTAAAAGGGGTTTGTAGCGATCGGCGATTTTGGCAAAAAACCGATTCTTGAATCTTCACCCGGCGCTGTTGCCAAATTTTTCCCTCTTTGATATCGAGATCGATGAGCTTCAATGAGATAATAGATTCCACAGATAAAACTTGAACGGTAACCATGACCCAGATTTACACCATTAAAATTCATAATCGCCACACTGACCAATACCACACTCTGGAAGTCCCCGATGACCGCTATATTCTCCACAATTGCGAAACTCAAGGGGTGGATTTACCGTTTTCCTGTCGCAATGGTGCTTGTACAACCTGCGCGGTGCGTATCCTCTCTGGAGAAATCTATCAACCGGAAGCCATGGGACTCTCTCCTGACTTACAAAAACAAGGTTATGCTCTCTTGTGTGTCAGTTATGCCAGATCCGATTTAGAAGTGGAAACTCAGGATGAAGATGAAGTATATGAACTGCAATTTGGGCGCTATTTTGGCAAAGGAAAAATAGAAATCGGCTTACCTCTAGAAGATGATTAAACCCTAAAAAAGATTATTTCTGGCATTCAATTAATCGCATGGGGGGATGATCTAAGAAATCCTGCCAATACTCTTGACCCCATTTTTCAATTCCTTCAGGCGAAACCATGGGTTTATACCAGTTCACTCGCTTAAATCCGACTTCTTGGAATGCCCATTCATAAGTTTCTTGACTCAAATAACAGTCATCAATTACAACCTGTTCTCCATTCACTTCAAAAGCCAAGCTAGGAATGGGCATTCCTTCTTCAAAATCACCAAGATCTTTGTTCCTGTAATAGCCGTATTTTTCCAGGCACTCATAGGATTCTGGAGATAAGCCAAGATTATTGTTGAGCGCCACAAACTGGCCCCCTGGTTTTAAGTTGTCATAGATAGTTTGGCACATTTGGCGCAGGTGCTCTTTGGTTTGTGCGTGGTTAATGGAAAAAGCTGCAGCAACTACATCAAAAGCATCTATTTTGCCCAGTTCGCACATATCGCTAAGGATATATTCTATTCCCAGGGGTTCTTTGGCTTCTTCTGCCCTAGCTAACTCGAGCATTTGGGTGGATATATCGACTCCAACGACTCGTGAGGCACCTTTTTTTTTAAAGTTGCGGCTGTGTATCCCGTCTCCACAACCAAGATCGAGAATGGATTTGCCGGATAGATCTCCTAATTGGCTCAAATAAGTATAGGTCTCAACATAATAATAGATGTCGTAGATTAGGTTTTCGCGAAATTCTTTGTATTGCGTTGCGATGGGATCATAAACTTCCATATTTTAGTTTGATGGTATCGGTTGAAACTCAATTAGTCTATTGTAGATCAATTTGTCCATGAATATTAAAAAACGGATTATACTAGTGTGCAGTATTATTTCTCTCTGGGGCTGTCACTCTTCTCCTCTGGAGGGAGAAATGGTAACTGTGGTGAGAATTGTCAGTGGAAATACCTTAGAAGTAATCGGCGATCGTTCCACTTCTAAAACCATAAGACTGATTGGGATTAGTGCCCCATCCGTAGAACAGAAACCTTGGGGAATAGAGGCGAAGGAATATCTAAAAAATCGTGTTGAAAAACAAGCTGTAATCTTAGAAGGGGATCGAGAAATTGAAGATAAATATGGGCGTACCTTGGGCTATATTTGGCAGGATGGAGACTTGATTAACGAAGAATTGGTCAAAGAAGGGTATGCTTTAGCTCAGGAATGGTTTCCCAATACCCAATATAGTCAACGTCTCCAGTATGCCGAACAAAGAGCAAGAACTCTGGAGCTTGGTATTTGGAATCGAGAAAACCCGATGCGGTTGACTCCCAGTGAGTTCCGTTATCAACAGTAGGAGCGAAAAAAATTGCCCCACCCATTATCCATTACTCATTGATCCATGACCGACAATTTACAAACCTACTTAGAGATTGCCACAGAAGCCGCTTTAGCTGGTGGTGCGGTGGTGATGTCTTACCAAGGAAAATTAACAGATATCCGGGAAAAAGGCCGGCCGGGAGATATTGTCACGGAAGCAGATAAGGCTTCGGAAGTCGTGATTTTAGAGATATTGCAGCGTCATTTTCCCGACCATAATATTTTAGCGGAAGAGTCGGGAAAGCTGGGCGATCGCCAAAGTCGATATCTGTGGGCGATCGATCCCCTTGATGGGACAACCAACTACTCCCATGGCTATCCCAATTTCTCCGTTTCCATAGGCTTATTAATCGATGGAGTGCCCCAAGTGGGGGTCGTCTTCGATCCATCCCGTCAAGAACTCTTTCGCGCCGCACAAGGCTTAGGAGCGACCCTAAACCGCCAGGCGATCGCCGTTTCCACAACTCCCACCCTAGCGGATAGCCTCCTCGTTACCGGTTTCGCCTACGATCGCCGAGAAACCGACGATAATAACTATGCCCAATTCTGCCATTTTACCCATCTTACCCAAGGAGTTCGCCGGGGAGGTTCCGCCGCTATTGACCTGGCCTACGTTGCCTGTGGACGTTTAGATGGCTACTGGGAAAGGGGGTTGTCCCCCTGGGATATTACCGCTGGTACGGTTCTGGTCAAAGAAGCGGGAGGGAAAGTGAGCGCCTATGATGGCAGTAGATTCGATATAACAACCGGTCGGATTTTAGCCACCAATGGGCATCTTCATGACCCCATGATTCAGGTCCTCTCGCAAATTTCCCCTTTCCCCCCTCAATGGAGAGAATTTATAACAATTAGCTAAGAGTACACTAAAATGAGAAATCATCCCTTGGCACAGTCAAACAGCAAGTATGTCTTTTAACATTAATCAAGGTCTGTTTCAACTTGACTTCACCGACTTTCACGCCATCCTAGGAGTTCCCATCCAGGCAGACAGTCGGCAAATTCGCAAGCGCTATATGCGCATTGCAAAAAACCTCCATCCAGACAGTAGTTCCACGGGAACCCCAGAAGAAAAACAACAAGCCAGCCAAATCCTCTCCAAACTGGTGAACCCAGCCTATGAAAAACTTTCCCAGGAGAAAGAATACAAAGAATATATGGTAATGTTGCGCCTGAAAGGCCAACAAGCGACTCAGCAAAACAGGAGTGAAACCTTACAAAGTGAGGCAGCAAAAAAACTTGCCCAAGCGAAGGACGTGGAAGTTGAGTATAAAAAAGCAATGGAGGATTTGGCGACTCAACAATACCAATCCTTAGATGACTTCAGTAAAATTACTGGGGAAATTAGCGAATTGAATATGGTTTACCTGATGCAGGTAGGGAGTTCAGGCGCAAAAGCAGCAAGTAAAACGAAAGCAGCTACTCCTCCCCCTCCTAAACCTGGAAACCCACCGCCTCCTCCTGCACCGAAGCCTGAGAAAAAATCACCGATTGACGGCTATTATGGGCGAGCGAAGGAACTGGTTGAAAAAGGGAACTTCCCGAAAGCAATCCTAGAATTGCGGGATGCTCTGAAGTTAGAACCAACCAATAGTGATTGCCATAGCTTAATGGGTCTGATTTACCTCAAACAAGGGCAGAAAACCATGGCTAAAGTCCATCTCAACAAAGCTCTCGAAGGCGATCCCAAACATGCGGAAGCTCTAGAATCCCAGAAAAAACTAGAAGCGTTGATGAAAAAACGCACGGATGCGAGCAAAACCGATCAAAAAGCCAGTCAAGGGATTAAGATATTCGGGATTACGATTGGTGGTGGAAAGAAAAAGTAATGGTTTATCAGTCTGCTCCAGGGGCTAGGGATTTACTTCCCCTGGACGTTGCCCAAAAAAACTGGATTGAAGACCGTCTGTATCAAGTGTTTCATCAGTGGGGTTACCATCGGATTATTACCTCAACGTTGGAGAGATTGGATACATTGATGGCAGGAGGCGCGATTAATCGCTCTACTGTGATTCAACTTCAGCAGGGTCAAGAAGAGTTAGGTTTGAGGCCGGAAGTGACGGCCTCCATTGCCCGGACTGCGGCAACTCGTAAATATTTTAACCGGGTGACTAATCCCAAGCGATTTTATTATAGTGCTAATGTTTTCGTGCGATCGCCGAAAGGAGACTATGGTCAGCAGCAGGAATTCTATCAAGCCGGAGTAGAATTGTTGGGTGCTGGTGGAGTAGCGGCTGATGCTGAGATCTTATTATTACTGGCGGATTGCCTACAAGCCCTAGAATTCAGTTTAGATCAATGGGTTTGGGTGATTGGAGAAGCCGGATTAACCCAGTCTCTGTTATCCTCATTCCCAGCAGAATATCAAAAACCGATCCGAGAGGCGATCTCCAGTCTAGATTATATTGCCTTACAACAGCTCGATCTCCCTGAAGACTTACAGCAACGGGCACAACTACTTTTCAACCTTCGAGGAGAACCCTCCCAAGTCTTCCAGAAATTAACCGCTCTCGATCTGACTCCAGAAGAACAGAGTAAATTAGAAAACTTAAAAACCTTAATCGACCTGCTACAAGAGAGTCGCCCCAATCAACCCCCTTTACCGATTATTGTGGATTTGAGTTTAATTCGCACCTTTGATTATTACAGTGGCATTGTCTTTGAAGTGGCCAGTCGCCAGGGTACAGAGGTAAAAATCCTCGGTCAAGGGGGACGCTACGATCAATTGGTAGCTGTGTATCATCCTCAACATGAAAGCTTGCCCGGTATTGGCTTTTGTCTGAATATCGAAGCCTTGCAACAAGTGCTTCAAGGGGGCGATCGCCTGCCGACCGAAATTCCCGCCAGCGACTGCCTCGTGGTTCCCTTAACTCATCGAGCGTTGGGCGCTGCATTCACCTATGCCGAAACCTTGCGCTCTCAAACGCCCAGTATTCGAGTCCAGGTAAACTTACTAGAATGGGAAACTCAAGAAGCGGTTAAAAACTATGCCAAAGAGCGGCGGATTCACCAAATTGCTTGGATAGATGCCCAAGGTAACCCCCAGATTGAATCGATTTCCTAGAGTAGGGGCGAAACATTTTTTACCCCTACCATACCTTCGCCTTTTTGCAGTAGGTTAGCTTTCACTGGGCTGAACAAGGGAGAACCCGTCCCTTGCCTTCTAAAGATTGGCGAAGGTATTGCCCGACTCACCCTATTGATGAACCTTACCCGATCGACAGAAACACCATGCCTCATACCATTGTTACTAATATTTGTGAAGGAGTCGCCGACTGTGTAGAAGCGTGTCCCGTGGCTTGCATTCACCCCGGCCCGGGTAAAAATACGAAAGGAACGGATTGGTTTTGGATTGACTTCGATACTTGTATTGACTGTGGAATTTGTTTAGAAGTTTGCCCAGTAGAAGGGGCAATTCTGGATGAAGAAAAGCCAGAATTGCAAAAAACGCCCTCTCTCTGATGAGGAGATAGGGAATTACCCATTGCCTACTGCCTGTTGCCTACTGCCTATTGCCTCATATGACTCTTGCCCAATTTTGTCAAAATTTAGGAGATCCGAAAGTCTATTATTCCCAAGTGGCGACGGCTACGGGTGGGGTGGTGGCTAGTATTTTGGCTTGGCATATTCTACAACGACAGGGCGATCGCTCTGACAACTGGATCAGAATCAATGGTCAAGACCTCACAGCTCAAACGGGCTTAACTGAGGCAGAACAGCAACTAGCTCGCCAACAGTTAGCCCAAAAAGGATTGCTCGAAGAGCGTCTTGTACCGGGTAGAGGGGATATAGTCGATATGCGCCTTAACCTGGAACAGCTAGAAATGGCTCTTCAGCCTGGAGAAACGCGTGCTTCTTCACCTCCTGCTGACCCTTATTTTCCGGCAAAACGCCAGCCGATCGCAGTTAGTGTCACTCCCCATTACCAATTTACCGGCCCTTGGACTTCTCAAGAACAATTTGAAGCTTTTCAGTCCCAACTTCTAGAGTATGCCAAACAAAAAGGCTTAGACAATCCATCGGGATGGATGTTTAAGATTGTCGATGGACTCACCAAAGGCATGATTTCACCCTTTTGGGAGGAGTTTATCAGCGATCGCCCCTTGGGGTCGAGTCAGCAAGTCAAACGGGATTGGGAAATTGAACCGGGAGTGCCTTATCCTGCCTTTGAAGAAGAACGGATTCAATATTATGTCCAGAAGAGAGAACCCCTAGAAGTCGCTGTTTCCAAAGCACGAGCTGACTTAAGAAAACCCGTATTGGCTCAAGATTTATGGGCAGGATTTCTGCGAAAGTGCGATCGCCTCGCCGATCGAGCGCTGAAAGCCAAACAACAAGGCTTAAGCACGCCCTATCTACCTCCTTCGTTTACTCAACGACCCGAAATTACCAAAGAACAGGTGATGGAGAAATTATTACAAGTTTCTGCCCCGAGCGCCTTACCTGAATCTGAACCTTCTGGCGATCAAGACAGTTCCCCGTCCCTAGAGCAATTGCAAAAAGCCTATCAAAGTCCCCTGGGACGCAGTTGGGTCAAACAGCAACTCCAGCAACATCCCGAATGGGGATATGAGATTATTGATAATCAAGTGCAACCCTCGTTGCCCTTTTAGGGGAATTAAGGATGTTCCCTTCGACTCCGCTCAGGGAGCAGTGGGGTTTCATGCGTCATTTTTGGCGATCGCTCAAAGTCTCGTGGAGAGAGGATTTTATCCTTTTTTCAAAAGTTAACTTTTAATAATACGATCAAACCCCCCTATCTCCCTATTCCCCATCCCCCCATCCCCCATTCCCCATGGAACCGTTACATCAAATCGATTCCCTACTTCCAGGAAGACCCAAAATCGGCCCTGAGCAGCGTCAAAAACAGGCTCAGGAGCGTCGAGAGCTGGAAAAACAAGAAGGATATCAAAAGCTGATCGACTTGTGCGCGATCGCCGAACCAGAAGCCGCTCAACGACTGGCAGCCGCTAATTCCCATTGGGGATATAAAATTATCAATGGTTGGGTGCATAACCAGACTGAGGACGTAGAATAGTCGCTTCAGGAGAATCCAGTGTGTTTTACAATAGAGAAAACCTGAATTTAAGTTGACTTTTCTCAGATACTCCCTTCAAGAGAGATAAAATTATAAAATTACTCTTGGATAACTGTGGCGATCGCTGGCTCCATAATCTAGCCTTCACTCGTACAACCGCTCCTGAATGTTGTTCTCGTCTTCTTCCGTGTCTAGATCGTATGCATCTGCCAATGAACAAATGGATCAGATTCAATTATCTTTGCCCCTCGGAAATATCTTACTGGTCGATCGCCAATCCCAAGGATTTGAGGATTTAGCTCACCGATTCAGTCAAGAAGGATATACGCTGCGCCATATTCCTAATCCTCTGATGGCGCTAATGATTGCCCGATCCACTCAGCCGGATTTGATTATTCTTAAAGTGAGCGAGATTCAATCGGAAGATCGCGATCTGTGTTTAAAACTGAAAGAAAATATCAAAACCTGTGAAATTCCGGTCGTTTTAATTGCCGATCATCGGCTAGAGGTTCAATCCGAAACCTTGATTGCTATGGGGGTTTTTGATTGTATTTTTAGTGGCTATAATGAACCCGAAACGATTATTCGATTGAAAACCCAGCTTAAAATCCAGAGCTTAAGTAAAAAGATTAAACAGCAACAAGCGTGTTTGCAGCAAGAAATCCGCGATCGCCAAGCGGCCCAAGCCCAAGTCGAACAACTCAACCTGGAACTAGAACGACGGGTGCAAGAGCGGACTGCACGACTAGAGGAAGCCAATCAGGAACTGAAAAAGGAAATTATTGAACGTCACAAAGTTCAGAAACGCCTCCATCATCAAGCCTATTATAGTAACTTGACGGGATTGCCCAATCGGACGTTATTCTTAGAGCGATTGGAAGATGCCGTCAGCCGGCAAAACCATCAACCTGATTATCGATTTGCTGTCTTGTTTATTGATGGCGATCGCTTCAAAGTCATCAATGACTCTTTAGGTCACGCGATCGGGGATCAATTGATTGTTGCCATGGCTCGCCGCTTGGAAAGCTTAACCCGTCTAATCGATACGTTAGCCCATTTAGGGGGAGATGAATTTGCAATCTTACTCGAAGAAATTCGCAACTTAGAAGAAGTTACCGATATTGCCCAACAAATTCATCAAGAATTCTTGGCTGCCTTGCATGTGGATCAACACACAGTCTACCTTAATATCAGTACTGGGATTACCTTCTATATTGGAGAAGAACGCCCTCCTCAAGAGATTCTCCGAGATGCAGAAACGGCGATGTACCGGGCAAAAGTTTTAAAGCAAGGAAGCTATCAGATTTTTGACTCAGCCATGCACGCCAATGCTGTATCTTTGCTGCGGCTAGAAATGGATTTACGGCAAGCCCTAAAATGCCATGAGTTTTACCTGCAATATCAGCCGATTGTTTCCTTGAAAACGGGTAGAATAACCGGTTTTGAAGCCCTCGTGCGCTGGCAACATCCAGAGCAAGGATTTAGACCTCCCAATGAATTTATTCCAGCGGCTGAAGAAACCGGGTTAATTGTCCCCATAGGCCGTTGGATCTTAAAAGAAGCCTGTCAACAACTGAGAATTTGGCAAGAGCGTTATCTCCAATATTTTCCCATCACAATTAGCATTAACCTTTCCACCAAGCAATTCTTACAGGCAGACTTGGTTGAGCAACTCGATAAGATATTGCAAGGGGTGGAAATTGATGGCAACTTAATCAAGCTGGAAATTACGGAAAGTGTGATTATGGAAAATGATAAATCAGAAGGGTTGATTGAACAGTTTCAAGACCGCCAAATTCGCGTATGCTTAGATGATTTTGGCACGGGTTATTCTTCTCTGAGCTATCTTCAGCGCTTAAAAGTAGATACCTTGAAAATTGACCGCTCGTTTATTCGAGATTTGGATGAAAATGAAGATAATTTGAAAATTGTCGAAGCAATTATTACCCTAGCTCATCAATTGGGTATGGATGTGACGGCTGAAGGGGTGGAAACCATAGAGCAAATCAAACAATTACAAGTTCTAGGGTGTGAAATGGCTCAAGGGTACTTTTTTGCCAAACCCTTGGATCATGAGCGCGCTGCACAGCTTATTGTTAACCCTCCCCAATGGTTGCAGGAGGAGTAATGGTGAATATTGCCTATCGCCTGCAAGAACAGTGTCGTCAGTCTGGGGATTATCCGGCTATTATTACCCAGAAACAGTCGATTTCTTTTTCTGAATTGGATATCGCTTCGAGTCGTGCGGCGGCTTATTTGCAAGAGTTGGGGTTAAAAGCAGGGGAGCGGCTTCTGGTATTTTTGCCCATGTCTATCGATCTCTACATTGCCCTACTTGCGCTCTTCAAACTGGGCATTATTGCTATGTTTCTCGATCCTAGCGCTGGTCAAACTCATCTGGAACAATGTTGTCAGATAGCCCCTCCTCAAGGACTGCTGGCAACGCCAAAAGCTAGCTTGCTGCTGTTAAAATCTCCTGCTCTACGGCAGATCCCTCTGAAACTGGTTCCCCATATTTTTCTTCCGGGGCTTAAAAATTGGCAGCGTTGGCGGAGTTATCCTCCTTCACCAACTGTGCATCCAGCGATGGCTGAAACGGCTGCCTTGTTAACGTTTACCAGTGGTAGCACGGGGAAACCGAAAGCGGCTTTGCGTACCCATGGTTTTCTGCTCACCCAGCATCAAGTGTTAGCGCATCATCTGCATCATCAACCCGGAGCGATCGATTTGACAACCCTGCCGATCTTTATTTTGGCGAATCTGGCTTCTGGAGTCACGAGTCTTATTCCTGCGGGGGACTTGAGAAAACCGGGATTTGTTCATCCTGCTCCCATTTTGCGGCAAATTCAAACTCATCAACCCACAAGTACGGTTGCTTCTCCGGCATTTCTAGAGCGTCTGGTGAGCTACTGCGGACAGCACAAGATGAGATTGGAGAGTTTCCAGCGTATTTTTACAGGGGGCGCTCCGGTTTTTCCTCAATTGTGCGATCGCCTGCAAAAATGTGCCAAAAGTGCCCAAATTATCCCCATGTATGGCTCCACGGAAGCCGAACCCATCGCCCATACTTCGACTTCGCTCAGTAACCATACTTCTTCTCCTTGCTCCCTAGGAGGACTATACGCAGGTCATCCTATACCGGAAATCAACCTAAAAATTATCCCCGACTCCTGGGGAACACCCATTGCGCCCCTGACTCCTGAAGCCTTTGCTGACTATACGTTACCGCCCCTGACTCCGGGAGAAATTGTGGTCAGTGGAGATCATGTTTTACCCGGTTATGTCAACGGAGAGGGGGATTTAGAAACCAAATTTTGTGTTGGTGATACCCCTTGGCATCGTACTGGAGATGCGGGGTATCTCGACGCTGAGGGGAATTTATGGCTGCTCGGCCGCACCCGTGCCAAGATTGAGGACGATAAAGGGATACTCTATCCTTTAAGTGTAGAGGCGATCGCCCATCAATTCCCGGCGATCCAACGCGCCGCCCTAGTTAAGTATCACAACCAACGCTGGCTAATTTTAGAATTAAATCCCCTACACCCGGCTGATGAACATCAATTCTCCCAGCTCAAATCAGCCCTAGAATTTGCCCAAATCGATGAAATCAAAATTGTATCTAAAATCCCCGTTGATGCCCGTCACAACGCCAAAATCAATTATCCTGCCTTGGAAAAAATCCTAGCTAAACTCTAGGCAAGCCTGAATGAGCACAAACTGTTAACCCATGATTTAGAATCGCTATAGTTAAATCAATTGTCGTTCCATAGCTCCTTACTTCTATGACAAACGTTCAAATTCCCTGGACATCAGCCGATTTAGAACTGTTGCCCAATAACAATAACCGCTATGAAATTATCAATGGAGAATTGTACATAACCCACGCCCCCATTGGAAACATCAAAAAACTATAGGTAAAATTTGCACAGTCCTAGAAAACTGGATAGCAACAACAGGAACAGGTGAATAATATTCAATCCAGGGCTAATCTTTACTGAGACCGATAATGTTATCCCCGATCTAGTTTGGATGACGAATGAGAGGTTAAACAAATCTGTTGATGAATCGGGTCATTTTATCGCGGCTCCAGAGTTAGTGGTTGAAGTGTTATCGGAAAGTAAAGCTGATGTTCGTCGGGATAAAGAAAGCAAGTTTAAATTGTATTCTAATCAGGGCGTTCGGGAATATTGGATTGTGGACTGGCAATTAAAGACGGTAGAGGTTTATCGACGGGAACGAGCGAAGTTGGAATTAGTGATGATCTTATTAGAGGAAGATGAGATAACGTCTCCTTTGCTTCCGGATTTTTCTTGCAACGTCAATGCCTTTTTTACCTAAGCGATCGCAATTCAAGTCAACTAGATGACAGCCAATCGACTAGATGACAGCCAATCGACTGCCCAACCCTGAAAGTGCCATTATTGAAGATGCAAAACTGGCTAGCTATTGTCTTAATCCTAATCATGTAGATGGAAACCCTAAAATATTCCTCGTTTAGTGACTTGCTATATTCTGTAATGGAGCATAGACATAGCTGTTTAGAGCGATCGATTCTTGTCTGGATTAACACAAACATTTGAAGAGTGCGATCGCTTGACCATCCCCATCTGCTATTTGCTCGATGGAGATGCTACAATAAAGAATCATTGTCGTACAGTATTATTCCTACGAAAAGAGTATGACTCACTTAAATCTAACCCTGCCAGAGTCTATCAATAACTTTGTTTGCCAGCAATCTACAAAAGAAGGTTACTCAAACGCCAATGACTATATCTTGAGCTTAATTACTCAAGCACAGAAACAAGCGGAACAACGGTATTTAGAGCAACTCTTACTGGAAGGATTGAATAGCGGTACACCCATTGAAGTTACAGACGAATGGTGGGAAGAGAAAAGAAGTCAGTTAGTCGATAAAATCAATAATTTGTCCTAGTTACGTTGTATGGCTTCAAAGATTGCGATCGCACCACAAGCAAATCTCGATTTAGAGCAACACTTTGAGTATATCGCCATTAACGATGCTGACTCGGCTATGCGCTTTTTTGATGCGGTGCGATCGACTTTTTCACAATTAGCTAAGAATCCAGGTATTGGGCGGATATATGAAGTCAAAAATCCTAACTTACAAGGATTGAGAAAATGGAGAGTTACGGGATTTGAAAAATATCTAATCTTTTATCAGTATTCTGAAGAGACATTAACTATTATTAGACTGATTCATGGGTCTAGAGATATTGCTTCTATTTTAGTAGAAGAGTAAGCTGATTTTGTCTTTGAGAAGATGCGATCGCCTTTAGGGGCGGGTTCGCCAACGATTTATAATACCAACCCATAACCTCTGTCAACCCGCCCTAACCACACCAAACAGCGATCGGGCAGGTTTACAATATTAATTGAAATTAATTGAAGATACGTCTGACTAATTTCTATCGTTACCGCCTCATTAGACGGATAACTATTTTACGTTTTACTTTAGATTTTTTTCTATAAAAAACAACTTTTAGCCAATTTATGCCTGCTCCTCCATACCCCAATAACCACTCTCCATAACTCATTACAAAACCAGGCCTTTTCCATCGAGTGTACGAAAGAGCTGGTAATTCTCCAATCGCTGCTTTTTCTCTATCAAAGCTTAAGTCCTCATATCTTTTCCATTCACTTCCATCATGCCATTGTATCTGTTTGCAGAAATTTTTCCAAGTTTCTGAGGCTGCATCAGGATGTCCACCTAAAGTCTTCCAAATGTGTTTCTGTATGCTAAATCCAAATTGTCCATCGCTGTATTGCACCCACAATATATCAATATCATTAAAGTTATCGCTGGGAATTCTGCGGTAAAGATCATAAAAATCATCAAACCCATCTAATACCATAACTTGATAAAAAATCCAAGATGTCTCTTCATCGGCTTCTCTCCACTTTTCTTGCTGTAATAAAGTTTCTAATTCCTGGCACAATCCATCTCTTGTAAGTTCAGATTTAAATTTCCTCAATTCCTTCTCAAAACCTTGATCTGCTGCTGTATTGTACTGAACAGATAGCATTTGCTTGAACCCTTCTCTAAATCGTTCTGGATTTCCTTTATCGGCAAACTTTAATCGAAATATCTCTTGCCATTGCTCTTGATTTTTCTTGCCTCGATTTGCCCACAATTCAGTTAACGCACTCCAAGCTTTTTGGTATAGAGGATAAAGTTTATCTGTGTCTTCTAGTAACCGGACTGCTGAAAAAATCTGGGATAAATTCTGTGAAACTCGATACTCGCGCTGGTCTTCTTCCAGGTGATAGCTAATTTCAATTAATCCCAAAGCCATCGCTCGCTCAATTTGTTCTCGTTCCTCTTCTCTACTGGACAATTGTCCTTGGCAAACTGCCTCTAAAGCCGCCATCGGGACGTGAATTCGGTACACCAAACAGGCACTGAGAATTTTGGCTAGAGGCTCGTCGATGAGGGGATTCAAATCTTCCCAAATCACTTTGTACTTCCAGGTTTCTGGGTTAGTTTCCCATTGGGTCAGCCGTTCCTCGGCATTGTCTTGCACGAGAACTTCATCGTTGATTTTTTTCAATAAACGAGGATTGCCACTGGCTAGGGTTAGGGCGCGGGGAATTAATGCCTGGTTCTCATCTGAGTTAAAATGGGGCAAGCGCTGCAAGATTTTCAACAGGTCGGCATGATGAAAACTTTCTAAGGGCTGGATAAAAAATCCCTCTAAAAGATCTGATTGAAACTGATAGCGACAGGTAATAATCATCCGATGTCCGGCATTAGTCCTCTGCATAGCCCAGACTAATGCTCTTAAAACTCTGGCGGTCTCTGGCTTGAGTCTATACTGTCCGGAAATGAGTTCCAAGTTCTGCTCAAAATCATCCAACACCAATAAAAATGGCTGAGAGTCAGATGCAGCAAATAGATTTCGCAGTCGATATTTGAGTTCTTCTTGTCCCTGGAGCAGTTGGCGTTCTGTTGCATCCTCCAGCTCATCGCTTAATTTCTTAACAATGCTCTGTTCGTTGATGGGTTGTTCTTGCCAAGTCCAAACTATGGGTTCCTTAAACCAAGGTAATAGGCGCTGGCATAATCGAGCAGCAATGGCACTTTTCCCCCAACCTCCCATTCCGGTTAAGAGAACTCCTACCTTATCCTCATCCGTTTTCAGACTGCGTAAACAATTTTGTAACTGGCGACGACGACCGACAAACTCTTTGGGGCCGAGGGGAAGTTCTTGCTCTCGCGTGGGAATAAAATCTTTAATGTTGCGCGGGGGTGCTGGTTGTCGCCGTTGCCTTCGACTGTTACGTTTGGTCACCAAAACACCAGGCAAAGAGGTAGCATACAGCCGCAATAGGTGCCATTGGCGATACTCACCTTGACCCGATTCCAGATCCCAAGTAACAAGATTAACCATACCTTCGCCCTCTAATAGGCGCTGATAGGTTAGTCCCAAGGCCTGCACCAGGGTTTGGCCGGCCGATAATTCTCGATACAAGGTGGCCGCAATGGCGGAAGCTTCCTTATCTTGAACTCGGTCTCCCCAACTTAAAACGGCTGGCGCTCCCTCAAGGACTAATTCTTCCGCCATCGAGAGTACTAGTTGGCCTGCTGAAGATCTTGAATATCCTGTTTGACACCCAGACAAAAAGACTAACTTGGGATAATTCAGTTGTAAGGTTTTAGCAATATCTGCCGCACTGCTTTTCTGACAATACCCATATTCGTCTTCCGTGAGAAAATAAGGTTGCTCACCGTCTATGGTTCCATGACCGGTTAAATGAACCACATCAAATGGGTCTTCTTCGGAATTAAAAATATCTTGAAATTCCTCCAGGCATCCGCTTTCTTCAACAGTTAAGCACAGGTCTTTGGTAATCCCTTTGGTTGCCATTAAGATCTGGCCTTCTTCTGCCTCAAAATCCAGCACGGGTTGCACATCTTGGGGAGAACAAGCCATAAATACCATATTCAAAAAACGGGGTTTGGCTTCTTCCTTCACCGTCAATTGCTCACCATCTAACCCTTCTGTTACCCAGCGAACGGGAACAATCGGCGGTTTTTGCTCCACGAGGAATTGTTTGCCGTTGTGCAAAATCTCCCAAGGAAGATTGGCCAATCTCCCTGATGTGGAAATCGCCAGGACAATTTGCTCGCCTCTGTGCTTTTTTCGGGATTCATTTAGCGCAGATTGCAACAGTCGGTCGGTTCCATCAAGCCAGTTAAACAGTTCTTCTCCCATCTCTGCATAGGACACGGGAAGTAATGTGTAATAATCTGTCTCGCTTATTTGGAGTAATTCCTCAATCTCGCTCAGAGCTAGAAACCGTGGCTCAAATTGGTTGGGATTATCCCAGAAAAACTGAAACCTAGCCTGGTCTTTCCCTACAGGGGTCAATTGAATGTGTAGAATCCGAACCATGGGAAAATTAACAATTAACAATTAATAATCAACAATTTTTATTTACTCCAAGAGTTCTTTAATCTGCTCGATTGTAGCATCTTTGAGCAGTAAACGCCGCCCGTCATCGGTGACAATCATCACTTTCTCCAGCTTGCGTCCTGAGTCTTTCTTCTGGGATTTCTGATACCATTCGTAAAGTTGATTGGCGATCGCCATCGTACCTCCCACAATACCCACAATAGTGGCGATCATCGTTAATACCTCGGCTCTCTGGGGTTCATTCAGGGTTTCATAAGTCCCCTCAATTCCGGTAATCCTCAGTAGCTCTTCGGTTGCGGCTTCTGCGTCTTGACCAACAATTTCAATCTTCATGGGTTAACTCCGACTCATCTCTCTAGTTAAGTATTTTCTCTCCATTTTAGAAGCGATAGAAGAAGCTAGGAACATTTACCACTGAAGCGTTCAGATTCCCCGATCAGAATTAAAAATCTTGCGCTAAAATCAAGCGACTGCGATCGACAACCGCCCAACTCAATAGCCATGATGACTTCAGAATATCAACATCCCGTTTTACCGAAAGCGACCCATGATGAAAGGGCGCGTCAAGAATTTGTCATGAGCTTCAAAGGCTATTTGCAGCACAAGATCTTTCCTAGCATTAAAACCCTGTACGAGCAAGAAATAGAGCCAGAATTAACCGCCCAGAACCCCAATCCTCAGCCTTGGGAAATTCGTCGCTTCATGAAAAACCAACCACGCTACCAGTGGATGGGTGCCTTAAAACGGCTGAATCAGGAAATGCTTTGGCAGTCAGTGAGTACCAGCGTTGAGCGACAACTGCCAGAATTGATTGAGCGGTCTAAACCCAAACATCCCTCCCTCGGTTCTTTGAGCCTAGACCCCAAATTTATTATGCCTTCCCATCAAACCCAGGTGGATATTCACTGTATGCCCGGGGGATATCATACGGAAGACCAAGACGATGATGTCACCGCAGGCGCTATTTATGACCATGGGGTTTATCTCTATGGGTTAGGATGGCTGGGTTCTCTGAATGATGACTTAGGACAGAGCCTCATTCATCACTATCTGAAAGCCGAATATCCACAGTTTCAACCCCAGAATATTCTCGATTTAGGTTGTTCGGTTGGTCACAGTACCCTCCCCTATGTAGAAGCTTATCCAGAAGCAGAAGTACATGGGGTAGATCTGAGCGCTCCCTTGTTGCGGTATGGTCATGGTCGAGCAGAAGCCTTAAACCGCAAGGTTCATTTCCATCAACAGAATGCGGAGTCCATGACGTTTGCAGATGGCTCCTTTGATTTAATTGTCAGTCACATTTTATTCCACGAAATCCCGGTTTCGGCCATTCGGCGGGTGTTGAAAGAGTGCGATCGCCTCCTGCGTCCCGGTGGTATGATGGTTCACCTAGAATCTCCTCCCTATTCCTATCTGACTCCCTATCAAGCTTTCTTATTTGATTGGGAAACAGCGAATAATAATGAACCCTATTGGAGCGCGATGAAAATGCAAGACCTGGCAGCATTGACTACTGAAGCTGGGTTTGAACCGGACCGCATTACCCAACAGTTTATCCCCAGTTGGTTGAGAACTCAACAATTAACGGTCAATAAAGGAGCATTAGCCAGCCGAGGGACTTGGTTTATCTTAGCAGCAACTAAAGATAAAGGTGAATAAAAAATCTCAAGTTTAGTGTTTAAAGAATGAATGAGGACGCTAAAGCTATTCTAGAAAAAAAAAGAAGAACACAACAAACATTTATTTTTGAACTCAGAGAAATTGATGGCGAGGTGCGAAGATGTTGTAAAGTCGATTATCTTGCTTTTCTACAGTTCAATTCGAGAGCGGAAAATGCTGTTGTGCAAGTCAAGCAGCTTATTGCAGAATATCAAGACTATGAAATATTGGATAATTTAATCATTATTTTTGAGGACTATAATTGGCGACCTCATTTAGTCGCTTGTGTAATTCTTCTACTGCTGGATGATGTTGAACTCTATTTAGAGTTACTGTGGTCTCGAATCAAACACGGCAGTTGGGTTGCACCGCAACTTGTTGCCACAGCCCTATTAATGGATCGCGACTTCACTGCAAAAGCCGAGCGCTTGTTAGAAGATAGTGGAACTTCTAATAGATCTGTGTGTGCAATAGCGGCAATCTTCGAGCAACTATATCCCCACAAGGAATTACCACCAATCGAATTAAAATTTATCAGCGATGAACAAACTCTTTTAAGTAAGAAAATTACTATACGTTGGTTGTCTAGAGTCTGTTCTATCATGGAGATCGGCAATCCTTTGATTAAAGATTAAAGTGATTTTATGACTCTTACCACCTATAAATGGATGTTCTTTGTAGAGATTCAATGAGTTTTAAGGATTCTTTTTGTTCGCATTCGTCATCCAACTCAGACCAAGAGGCAAACATCTCTTGTAATCTTTGCTGTTTGAGCTGTTTGTCTTGACGATCTCCACTATTAAGACGAACCATCGCATCATTCCAATTCTGCACGGGATTGGTTTGAACAGTCTGTTGACGAAGGCAACGAACCAGTTCTAGCAAACCGGGGATATCTTCTTCTGGAATTTGCTCAATTTCTTGAAGTAGAGCGAGTTTTTGATTGTTGGACATCTTTGATGGGTTATTCATAGTTTTGGAGGATAGTGGAGATCGCACTCTAGCTTCACTATATCCTATTAGCCCATTCTCGAACTGGACTGCGATCGCTCTGCTGTATCGAGGGACTAGCAAGCGCACGATCGAGCTAAAATTGAATTACCATGGCTTCAGACAGACGGGTGAGAATGTCAACAAGGAGAGAAAACCATGACAGCATTCATTTTAAACAATCCAGAAAGTGCCTCGATTACCGAGGAACAATTTTATCAACTTTGTGTTGCCAACCGCGACTTAAGATTAGAACGAACGGCTCGAGGAGACCTAATTATTATGCCAACGACAGGGGGAGAAACGGGAAACCGGAATTTTAAGATCGCTCAACAATTAGCCAATTGGACGGATACAGACGGAACCGGAATAGGGTTTGATTCTTCCACTTGTTTTAAGCTTCCTCAAGGGGCGGATTATTCCCCCGATGCGTCTTGGATACCCTTAGCCAAATGGGAAGCCTTAACCGCAGAGCAGAAAAAGAAGTTCCCGCCCTTGTGTCCCGATTTTGTCATCGAGCTGCGATCGCCTAGCGATTCCTTGACACTCCTACAAAATAAAATGCTCGAATATATGGATAATGGCACTCGGTTAGGTTGGCTGATCGACCCGAAAAACCGTCAAGTTGAAATTTATCGTCAGGGACAAGAAAAACAAACGTTAGACAATCCAACCACCTTATCCGGAGAAGATGTTTTACCCGGTTTCAGTTTAAATCTTAACTTAATTTGGTAAATTCTTATTGCAGGAAGATTATGACCAAAATGTGAATGAGTAGAATAGGGTTCGCAGACAACGGGTAATATCAAATCCAGAAAAGTTTGCATCAATTGATCCTTGGGAGGCAATTGGCTCTAAGCCCCTTGTGAGTGTGCATGTATATAGAGAAATGATATAACTACCATGAATCGTCTTTGGTTTGCCTTCTGGTTAACAGTGCTGGTTACCACTGAATCTGTGGCGATCGCCCCGAAACCTAACCCAGAATCTATTCTCACCCAGAATTCTTGTCTCGTTTTGGCTCAAGACTTGGTGGAGAAAGGCGAGCGCTTAAGCAAGCAGCAAACCTTGACGGCTCAATTACCGGCGATCGCCCAGTGGGAAGAAGCCCGTTACCTATGGCACAGGGCGGGGAATTCCGAGCAGGAAGCAGCAGCTTTAATTAAACTTGGCTCCATCTACCAATATTGGGGAGCCACTACCCCAGCGCGGGAGCGTTACCGTGATGCTTTAGCTTTGGCTCAACAGCTTGGCGATCGCCTCCAAGAAGCCTTGATTTTAGGGCAACTGGGGAGAATTCACGACATGGATGCCGATCGATGGCAGAAAGAATGGCAATTTGCGAGCGATCGCGGTTTTACATCAGTTACCTCTCGTCGCTCAGATATTTTAAACCAACAACGTCACAGTGATTCGGATAAAGCTGCCCAATTCTTTCATCAAGCCTTAGCCATTTATGAAGTGTTCAACCAATCTCCTCAAACCGCAACCTTTGCCTCGCGACAGGGGGAAGCACAGTTGCTCAACTGGCTGGCAGAATCCAAAACCGATACCAGCGAACGATACGAATTGTTCCAGCAAGCGTTGAGAATTTATGAGGAGATTGGCGATCGCAAAGGCGAAGCGGTTATTCTGAACAATTTAACTCGATTACGCTTATTTGAATGGTTTGACGAGCAAGCCGGATTGGACATATTCGATCGCTCTCGATCCATTTACCAAGAAATTGGTGCATCGTCTTCAGAAGATAGCCATTGGGCAAAAAAACAGAACGTTCGGCTCTTAAATACAATGGTTCGCTACTGGTGGAGCGAGAATCAAGCCAGAGCGTTAGAGTTTCACCAGCAAGCTTTGAGTCTGGCTCGTGAGATAGATGATTTCGATGGCGAAGCCTTAACCCTGGAAATTTTGGGCGATCGCTATCTTTCCTCCGATAATCTGCAACAGGGATTAGCGTTTTATCAACAAGCCTTAACCCTATACGAAAATCTGGGAAATGGGGTTAAGCAAGGGGAAATGTTGAATCATTTAGGGAATATCTATAGCGATCTGGGAGAAACGGCTAAAGCGCTAGAGTACTATTCCCAAGAACTGGATCTATTGGTAGGAATGAGTCATTTTTATCGTCAACTTGGGGATACAAATAAAGCATTAGATTTCCAATATCGCCAACCCATAGTTTTGGGTCATTTAGGTCAAATTTACGATCGCTTAGAAGAACCAGCAGCCGCCTTAGAGCAGTATAACAAAGCACGAGACGTGTATCAAGCGGTCAACGATCTGCAAGGGGAAGCCACGTTTTTGCTGGCGATCGCCGAACGATATGGCGATCGCGATCGTCAGGAAGACATGCTAACCTTCTTAAATCAAGCTGTTCAAGTGTATCAACAGGCTGGTGATAGAGAGGGAGAAGCCCAAATTTTAGAGAAAATTGCCACCATCCATGTCCATCGATTCGGAGAGTGGGAGCAGGGATTAGAAGCCCTCGATCGGATGTTAAACCTTTATCGGAGTCTTGGCGATCGCCCTGGAGAAGCCAGAACCCTTTACCGGATTGCGTCCCTCTACGAAAATGAGTTGGAAGAGAAAGAAGAAGCCTTAGATTTTTATCGCCAAAGAGTTGCGATCGACCGCGAATTAGGGGACAGTGTTAGTGAAGTCTTTCATCTGAGAACAATTGCCAAAATCGACTACGAACTCGGCAATTATTACCCTGCACGAGAGTCCTTCAAGCAAGCAGCACAGGTTTACCGAGAAAAAGGAAATTTAGAGCGAGAAGCGAGAACATTAATTGAAATTGGTGATGACTATATCAAATTCGGAGAACAGGAAAGTGCGTTAGAGTTTTACCAGCAAGCCACTCCCATTTATCAACAGTTAGGAGACTATAAAAAAGAAGCCGTAAACCTCAGACGGATGGCTGAACTTCATTACGAGTTAGAGCAGGTACCACAAGCTATCCTTCTATTTTCTCAAGCGCGGCAAGTTTACCAAGACAATGGCGATCATTCTGGGGAAGCCTGGACGCTGTACCGGACGGGAATAACGTACACGACTCTGGGAGATTTGGAAAATGCTTTAGCCTCTTATAACCAAGCTTTGGAACTTTACGAACAAGAACCCGATGCATCGTTTCGAGAAGAACGAACCCTGGATATGTTGCTCCGGATTGGTCGAATTTATGCCTATTCGGGAGAACAAAAGAAAGCCATAGAGTTTTGCGATCGCGCCGTCAGTTCCGCTCAAGAATTCCTTGAATCTAAACCGATGAAAAGCGCCGAAGTTTTTCGAGAAATTGGGAAGGCTTGCTATCAAATTGGCAATCCACAGAAGGCATGGAAAGCCTTTAATGCCTATCGACAACAGTATCAAAACATTGGCACAGATGAAGCAGTCACGGGCTTGATGCGTGTGGGAGAAGATTATGTAGAACTGGGAGATATCGAACAGGCGTTATATTTTTTTGTGCAAGCTAGAAGGATGTATCAAGAACGTAATTTTCCCGAAGGAGAGGTCAATACCTTAACTTGGATAGCTAACCTCTATTTTCGTTCGGGAGACTATCCGGAAGCTTTTGGGTTTTATCGCGAAGCCTTGCGGTTGACTCAAACGATTAACAATCCTAAAAAAGAAGCTGGAATATGGTCAAAACTGGGAGGCATTTATCTAGAGTTAGGAGATCGAGAAAAAGCGATCGCCTCCTATGAGCAAGCGTTGCAAATTTACCGCAACCTGGGAAATGCCAGGAGAGAAGGAGAAACCTTGGAGGATTTAGGGACAGTTTACGAACAATTGAAAGAGACAGAAAAAGCGCTGGAGTTTTATGACGACTCTCTAACTCTTTTTGAAGCAGGGGGTTTGCGATGGAAACTAGGTGCGAGTTTGCGAAAAATTGGTCAACTTCACTTTGAATTGGGGAATTTAGAACCGGCTTTGAGGTTCTTTAACCAGTCATTAATTGTTGCCGATAGACGGTATGATTTCCTTTATGTTGAATTAGGCAAGGTTCATACTGAGTTAGGCCATTTGGAACAAGCTTGGGATGCGTTCAACACTGCTCTGAAATTAGATCCCGTTCCGGAAACTAAGGCAGATACCCTCTTGGGGATGGCACGAATAGAACGCCAGCGCGGGAACCTTAACATGGCTTTGAATCGCATTGAAGCGGCGATCGCCCTCATCGAAGAAGTACGCGCTCGAAAAAATTCCCCGGAAGAACGACAAACCTTTTTTGCTGCTAAACAGCTCTATTACGAGTTCTACATCGACCTATTAATGGAGTTGCATCAACACCATCCAACTAAAGGTTATGATGCGCAAGCGCTGAATATTAACGAACGCTCTCGCGCTAGAAGCCTCCTAGAACTCCTTGCGGAAGCGAATACCGATATTCGCAAAGGAGTCGATCCGGATTTAGTGCTTCAGGAACGCCGCTTACAGCAACAATTAGATGCCCTCGATCGCCGGGAAGTTGCCCTGTATCAGGAAGAATTTACTCAAGAACAAGTCGTTAACCTCAAACAAGAACGGCAATATCTCTTGAATCAATACAAGGCTCTACAAAGGAAAATCCGAGAAGTAAGTCCGAGCTATGCCGCCCTGACTCAACCTGAACCTGTGACTTTAGAAGAAATTCAGCAAAATATTCTCGATCGCGATACTTTAGTTCTGCAATATGCTCTGGGTGAAGAGGGCAGTTTTCTCTGGGCAATTACCCAAGACCGTTTAATCTCTTATATCCTTCCTTCTCGTCAAGACATTGAGCAAAAAGCTAGACAATTTCGTGGCGATATCGGTCATCCTCGCTCTCGTCATCAACCCCAAAAAGCGATCGCCTCTGGTGAAGCATTAAATTCCCTCATTCTCCAACCTCTCAGAGAACACAGCGATAAAAAACGTCTGGCGATCGTTGCTGATGGAGCCTTACACTACATTCCCTTCAGCGCTCTCCCCAATCCCCATGCTAGAGAAAACAACTTGAGTTCGTTAGTCGAAGCTTATGAACTCGTCCATCTTCCTTCCCTGTCTACCCTAGCCATTTTGCGTCAAGATTTTTCCCAACGCCAAAGCGCACCTCAGCAATTGGCGATCGTTGCCGATCCAGTGTTTAGTCGAGATGACGAACGGTTAGAGAATCATCCTTCTTCCTCAACGTCTAATTCTGTGTCCTTACTTCCCCGTGCCACCACAGATATAGGTGTTCAACTCCAACGACTGCCCGGTACTCGGCAAGAAGCTGAGGCGATCGCCTCCCTTATCCCGGAATCCCAACGGATTCAAGCCTTTGACTTTGAAGCCAACTACGCTTTTGCCACCCATACTCCATTAAACCAGTATCGCACGGTGCATTTTGCCACCCACGGCATTCTCAACAGCGTCAATCCCGAACTGTCGGGGTTAGTGCTGTCCTTAATCGACGAACAAGGTAATCCCAGCAATGGATTTTTGCGTCTCCACGACATTTACAACTTAGATTTATCTGCTGATTTGGTGGTTCTCAGTGCTTGCCAAACGGGACTAGGGAAAGAAATTCAAGGAGAAGGCTTAATCGGATTAACCCGAGGGTTTATGTATGCGGGTACGCCTAGGGTACTCGTCAGTTTATGGAATGTTGATGATGCCGCCACCGCAGAGATGATGACTCGTTTTTATCGTCTGATGTGGCAAGAACAATTATCGCCCACAAAAGCCTTGCAAGAGGCACAACTGGAGATGCAAACCGAGACTCAATGGAGAGCGCCGTTTTATTGGGCAGGGTTTACTCTGCAAGGAGAATGGGAGGAAATAAAGGAAGAATAGACTTTTGATATAGCGATTCTGGCTAGGCAATAGGCAATAGCTTGTATGGCTTAGGATCTAAACATAATTACTTTTTCTTCGGTCGAAAGACTTGAATCACGTCCGAATTACACTCTAGATAGGGTGCGCCAATCAAGTCTAAGCAGTAGGGAATGGCAGGAAATACAGCATCTAAACATTCTCGAATGGATTTCGGTTTACCAGGAAGATTGACAATGAGGGCGCTGCCGCGAATGCCTGCGGTTTGTCGCGATAAGATGGCTGTGGGAACATATTGTAGGGATACGGAACGCATGAGTTCCCCAAATCCCGGCAGCATTTTGTCACAGACTTCTTCCGTGGCTTCCGGGGTTACGTCCCTGGGAGCGGGGCCGGTTCCTCCAGTGGTGACAACGAGGGAGCAGTGGCGATCATCAATGAGGGAAATAAGGGTAGTTTTAATTGTGTCATAGTCATCTGGGATAACCTCATAGACGGATTCCCAGGGACTGGTGAGATATTCTTGGAGGCGATCGATAATGGCTTTTCCAGAGAGGTCTTCATAGACTCCTGCGCTGGCTCGGTCTGAGGCGGTTACGATTCCAATACGGGTATTCATCGAGAATGGGGAATGGGGAATGGGGAATAGGGAATAGGATGATGGGTGCTAGGCTTGAGCATTAAAAAAGTCCTAACTCCCCAGTTTTCTTGCATTTCTATTGCGTACTAGCGGCGATCGCCTTTTTTTTCATCGTCTCAAAGATATTGTAAAATCCATTAGCCCGAGACGGCGTTAAGTTTACGCATAATCCGGTCTCTTGGATGAAGTCTCCAGAGAGAGTGGCGACTTCTTCAGGGCTTAATCCATCTAATCCTCTGACGAGTAATGCCACTAGGCCCTTGGTCAACTGGGCATCAGAATCGGCTTGATAGTGTAGTTTCCCGTCTTCTAGAGTCGCTGTGACATAGACTTGGGAGACACAACCGGGGACTTTATTTTCTTCGACTTTATCTGTGTCTGGAAAGGGAGGTAATTTCTTGGCGTAGTCAATGAGTTGCTCGATGCGACGCTTTGGGTCTTGAGAGCGTTGAAAACGTTTGACAATTTTATCTAAGTTAGGGGGTAGGGTTTGAGTTGTTTCGGTCATAGTGCGATCGCCACCGATATCGTTAATCCATTGTTGTCATCCTGGATTCTAATGGATCGATCGGCTTAACTTACCCAGACTTAAGATATTTTTCCTGTTAGTTAAATTCTTCAAGAAAAAGGAAAAGCGCCTGGGAGTCTGGCCGTGTTTCGACCCCAAACGCGTTTTCCTTTCACTTTACTCCTCACCACCAACCACAGTTTATCACGTTTTGATCATCTGTCAAGGGTTAAGACGATTTTTCTAATAAATCAGCCCGAACACACCCAACTTCAAAGGCAGCGTACCAGTGGCCGGCGGTTTCATAAAAGTGGCTAATCTCTACACTTTTACCGCTATAGGGCAGAACAATCTGATCGCCTGCTTTGCGTCCCCCATATTCGGGTACGGGTTCCGGTTGTTCCACTTTTGGCAATCGGGGAGCATCATGAACTTTACGGGGTTTAGGGACTTTAGAGGCTCGTTCGGGTTTCGCCTCAGGTTTCGCCTCAGGTTTCGCCTCGGATTTCGCTGGAGGCGTAGCTTGAGGTCTTCGAGGTCTTTGAACAATTTCGGGCGGTTTGGGCCGTTGAACTTTAGGGGGAGTTAAGGAGAGTTCTGGCTTGGGTTCCGGTTGAGACTCGGGGGGCTGGCGATCGCTAGAATTGGATTTGGTCATCTTTAAAAACGGGGAACATGCAAAACAAGCATACATTTGATCTATCTTAGAAGATTTGTTCAACCCCCCTGAGCCAATTTCCGCACTCCTCACTCCCCACTTCTCACTTAAACATTAAACCGGAATAACATCACATCCCCTTCTTGCACTACATACTCTTTACCCTCACTGCGTACCAGTCCTTTTTCCTTAGCTGCATTCATAGAACCATGACTAACCAAATCCTGGTACGCAATAGTTTCAGCCCGAATAAATCCCCGCTCAAAATCCGAATGAATTACGCCCGCAGCTTGGGGAGCTGTCATCCCGGCTTGAATCGTCCAAGCGCGGGTTTCCTTGGGCCCAGTGGTCAAGTACGTACGTAATCCCAACAGGGTATAAGTGGCACGAATCAACGATTGTAGACCGCCCTCCTCTACGCCTAAACTGGCCAGAAAATCGTCCCGGTCTTCTGGAGGCAGTTCAATTAACTCTGACTCCACCTGGGCGGAAATGGTCACCACTTGGGCCGTTTCTTGGGCCGCCATTTGTTTGACCACCTCTACCCATTCATTACCTTCAGCTAAATCATCTTCAGATACATTCGCGGCATAAATAATCGGTTTAGCCGTTAACAGACCCAAACCTTGAATACTGTCGAGTTCTTCCTCATTCAAAGACGCTAAACGGGCAGATTTTCCTTCATTCAAGACAGGAAGTAGTTTTTCCAGGGCACTCACTTCGACCAGACCGTCCTTATTCCCTCTGGCTTGCTTACGAGCGCGGTCTAATCGCCGTTCAACTTGACTCAAGTCAGCTAGGGCCAACTCTAGATTAATCACCTCAATATCCCGACTCGGATCGACAGAACCGGAAACATGAATGATATCATCATTTTCAAAGCATCGAACCACATGCACAATGGCATCTACTTCTCGAATATTGGCTAAAAACTGGTTACCAAGGCCTTCACCTTGACTGGCTCCTTGGACTAAACCAGCAATATCAACAAATTCAATCCGCGTGGGAACGATTTGTTCAGATTGGGAAATTTTAGCCAATACGGACAGGCGTTCATCAGGGACGGCAACCACCCCAACATTGGGTTCAATTGTACAAAATGGAAAATTAGCCGCTTGTGCTTTAGCATTGGCGACTAAGGCGTTAAATAACGTTGATTTGCCCACATTGGGCAGTCCAACAATTCCAGCTCTGAGCATTAGTGGAGTTTGTTAATGAAGTTTCAGGTTGTCAAGTTGATTGGGTGTGTACCGATCGCCAACTGGGTTGATTGAAAGTTATAGGATTTACCAAAGTGTCTCAAGCCAAAACCCCCATTTTAGATGCGCTTCGCCACTATGTGACCCACCCTCACGCTCCGTTTTATACTCCTGGCCATAAGCGGGGAGTCGGTATTTCTCGCCCTTTGGCTGATTTATTTGGGAGTTTGGTCTTTCAAGCGGATTTATCGGAATTGCCCGATCTGGATAATTTGTATGCTCCAGATGGGGCGATCCGAGAAGCCCAAGATTTGGCAGCTCAAGCGTTTGGTGCAAATCGAACCTGGTTTTTGGTTAATGGTTCGACAGTCGGTGTGATGGCTGCGATTTTGGCAACTTGCACCAGTGGCGAGAAGATTATTTTACCCCGAAATATTCATAGTTCAGCGATTTCTGGATTAATTCTCTCTGGAGCGATGCCCATTTTTGTTAATCCTGAGTACGATCCGGATTGGGATATGGTCAATAGTGTTACGCCGATGTCGATCCAGAAGGCGTTGAGCAAACATCCAGATGCGAAGGCAGTGATGATGGTTTATCCAACGTATCAGGGGGTTTGTGGAGATGTGGAGGCGATCGCTCAATTATGCCATGACTCTCATATTCCCTTGATTGTAGATGAAGCCCATGGCCCCCATTTTCACTTCCATCCCGATTTACCTCCTTCAGCTCTATCTTGTGGCGCGGATGTGGCGATTCAATCGAGTCATAAGGTTTTGGGGGCGATGACACAAGCCTCGATGCTACATTTGAAAGGGTCGCGGATCGATCCGGAAGCCATTCGGCGATCGCTCCAACTGCTCCAATCAACCAGCCCCAGTTATTTACTGCTCGCCTCTTTAGACGCTGCTCGTCAGCAAATGGCTCTGCAAGGAGAGAGCTTGATTTTCCAAACCTTACAGTTAGCAGAACGGGCACAACAAAGCCTAAAAACACTTCCCAAATTAAACGTTTTAGAGACCAAAATCAGCAAGGGTTTTCTTGCTTTAGATCCCACTCGCTTAAATGTTAAAGTCACCTCTTGCGGCTTAACCGGTTATCAAGCCGATCGACTTTTACACGATCGCCACGGAGTTATTGCTGAATTACCCTCTGCCCAATCTTTAACCTTTATTATTAGTCTGGGCAACACTCAGGCTGATATCGATCAATTAGTCCAAGGATTAGCCCAAATTTGCCCAACCCAAGGGACTCATGAGTGTTCCTCCGATCCAACAGTACTACAACGATGGCAAGAAGAATGTTTATTTGTCCATCCATCCTCATTTTTAATTAGTCCTGCCCTTTCTCCTCGTCAAGCCTTTTTCTCTCCAACAGAAACCTTACCTTTAGAACAAACAGATGAGCGTATTTGTGCAGAAATCATTTGTCCCTATCCTCCCGGCATTCCCGCAATCATGCCAGGTGAAATGATTAATATGTCAGCGTTGGATTATCTACAACAGGTGTTATCCCTAGGAGGGACGATCGCCGGGTGTAGCGATCCCACCCTGAAAACTTTAAAAGTTGTTAGGCAATAGTAAAGAGGGGAGAATCCAGTACGATAAAATTTGCTTTAGCTTTCTCTCTGATGGTAGGATCACCTTTTATGTCGCTTTGGCCCTTTGTTTCTCCTGGTATCCCTGATGATCTATTTGAGCGGTTACCTGGTATTCCCTTGAGTAAACGGGAGATCCGATTATTATTGATTTCTGCTCTGCGATTGCGTAAGGATTCAATTTTGTGGGACATTGGTGCAGGAACCGGTACAATTCCGGTAGAGACTGGGTTATTGTGCCCTGAAGGACGGATTTTTGCCGTCGAGCGAGACGACGAGGTGGTCAGCTTAATTCGTCGAAACTGCGATCGCTTTGACGTTAATAATGTAGAAATTATTGAAGGGAATGCCCCCGAATGTTTAGAAAACATTCCTCTGCGCCCCCATCGAGTTTGTATGGAAGGCGGACGCTCAGTTAAACAGATTTTAGAAGCCGTCTGGAATTTGTTACTCCCAGAAGGACGGATTGTGGCAACTGCCGGATCGTTAGAAAGTTTATACGCTTTATCTGAAGGGTTTGCCCAGCTACAAGTGAGACATATAGAAGTCGTTCAATCTGGGGTTAATCGTTTGGAAAAACGGGGAATGTATCAAGTTTTTGCCGCCGTCGATCCAGTGTTTATTATTAGTGGGGAAAAACTTGGTTAATGGATATCAGGAAATGTCAACCAACAGGATTTCCGGAATTTAAGAACATTATTTCATAAGAAGACAAGGGGCTAAGGTCCCCTAGCCTCGATTAACTATAAAGTTCCTGCACCCATTCCCACTCCTGAGTTAAGCCTTCTTCTAAAGAGACTTGGGGCTGGTATCCCAGCAATTTCTTGGCTTTGGAAACATCAGCGCTGGTATGACGAGCATCACCCATGGCGCGATCGATGTGGTTTCTACGGATAGGCTGACCAACGATTTTTTCCATCGTATCCAGCACATCCGTCAGTACAACCCGACTCCCTCCACCAATATTAAAAACCTCTCCAACTGCATCAGGAGCTGTTGCAGCCCCTAGATTAGCAGCTACAGCATCTTGAATAAAGGTGAAATCCCTCGTTTGTTGACCATCGCCATAGATATCAATCGCCCGGTCTTCCAACACCGCTTTGTAAAATTTATGGAATGCCATATCTGGCCGTTGACGGGGACCATATACCGTAAAATACCGTAGAGCCGTAAACGGAACCTGAAAATTTTGGTGATATAGCACACATAACCGTTCCGCCGCCAATTTTGTGATCCCATAGGGAGAAACCGGTTGGGGAGCAATGAGTTCTGAAGTCGGAAAAGTTTCCGCATTTCCATACACTGATGAGGTCGAAGCATAAACAAATCGCTTCAACGTCCTGGAATTTTTGGCCGCTTCCAGCATAATCTGAGTCGCATTGATATTCCGTTCCGTATAGGAGCGAAACCCTTGCCCCCAACTCGCACGCACTCCCGCTTGCGCCGCTTGGTGATAAACTACTTCTACATCAGTGAATAAGGAATTCCAATCTAAGGTTTGAATATCTCCTTCTACAAGGGTAAACTGAGGATGAGTTTGAAAACGACTAACATTCCGGCGTTTCAGTGTTGGGTCATAATAATCGTTAAATTGATCGACACCAATGACTTCTTGACCTTGATTGAGTAAGGTTTCGGCTAAGGTGGAACCAATAAAACCGGCTACGCCAGTTACAATTACTTTAGTCATTACCAAGATAATTTTTTGTTCTTATTCCTGCACAATTATAGGAGATGAACTAACCGAGGATCGTTTTCTTAAGGTTTCTCAGTTTCTGTCTCCATTGCGGTTCAGCTTTAGGCGCTGGAGGGTCAGCCGGAGGATTGGGATCGCCGAGATAACGGTAGTATCTCCATAACTCTCTATAAGGACCACCCTGTCTCATGGGACTTCCCGCCCAATGAAGATACATTAATCGCTTCCCTTTATCATATAAAATATGGTCTTTTTCTTCAAAATGTGCCGATCCTGCCCAACTTCCCGGTACTCCTTCTGGTAGCTTCACCAAGTTTAAACGTTTGGGAATTGATTTTAGAACCAGGTAGTTGAGAATGGGTTGGTCCGTGACTTGGGAGGAAAAATCAAAGTATTCTCGATGTTGGCTACACTCTTGCAGGAGTCTATACATCTGCTCTTGAGAAATGGCGGTTTTTTTAGAGGCCCAAAACCCACTATTGAACACATCTTGTAATTCTTCACCCGTAAAGATCTTGTTGTCTTTAACTAAGGGCGAGAAAATATCATTTAATCCTCGACCAGAGTGATGATAATCACAACAAATAAATCCATATTTTGGTAGGTAAGATAGGATATCAGACATCCTTTCAAAGACAATGATATCAGTATCGATATACAGAAAGTCATCTAGGGGGCCGAACCAGGCGACGAGCTTTCGCATTTTATTGGGTAATGCCAGAAAATCGCGATCGAATATCTCAGAAATTTTTATTGTAAATTCTTGTACAAGATTTAAATCAGGAAAAACGCGAACATTATGTTTCTCTGCAAGGATTTGCGCGGTTTCCTGATAATCTTCATTGAAGGGGATCATGTAAACAGTAATACTAGAATCGTACATGCGAATACTGTTTAAGAGGGCGATCGCATTCTCTTTCACTTTATTATTCGCTACAATATAAATTCCTTGGTTCATAATTATTTCCTAGATTTTTTAAGTCCTAATTTACGAAATACTTTCTGCATAAATGTGGGAGGGGGGTTATAGGGTTTAGGTTTACCAACAAACTGTGGTCGATTTTCAGGTTCGTGCAAATAGCGATAGTGTAAGAATAGTTCTCGATAGGGAAAATCTAAGTTTTCCCCAGCACACAGACGAGTAAATACCTTAGAAGAAAGCCCAATATAGTGCAGGTATGTTAACTGTGCCTCTTTATCATAGAGCAAATGATCCCGTTCCATAAAGTGAGGAGAAGTGACGGAACATCCGGTGATCTGTTCTTTCGGGAGGTGTAGGGAAAAGTTGTAAATGTCCAAACCCGATCGCATGGTCATATAATTAAGAACAGATTGATTAGGGGCTGATGGGTATAAAATTTCAGCTTCTCCAGCTTGCAGGTAAGTAACCAGTTCATTTCTTTGCTCAACCGATAATAATCCTCGTTTGGATCCATAAAATCCAGCACAGAAAATCTCTCGATGAATTCGTTCTTGGGGGAAGATTTGAAATAGTTTGGAACTCTCTACATTATAAATATGAGAGGGGTCTTTATACTGGAAATCATAGACAACAAAATCATGATGATTAAGTTCCTCAAAGACGAAATCTAGGGAGTTGAGAACCAATACATCAGCATCAAAGTAGACAAATTTTTCAAACGGACTTTTTGGGTCAAACGCACAGTAGCGACGGTTCATTCCGATACGACGAACTCCCTGAATGCCCTGGGATTCCCACTGTTGTAGGACATTAGGATGAGCTTTCCAGACCTCGTAGGAAAATTCTTCCCAAGGAGCAAAGATATCTGGATCGTTGAGTAATTCTACATTTTTTCTTCGACTAATTTCTGCTTTGACGCGATCTAGGCGATCGTCATAAGCAATAACACAGACGGGTGTATCAGCACCAACATTGACTTCTATACTGTTTAGCAGTGCAACCAGTTGATCGTAAACTACATCATTAGCAGATGTATAGATTCCATGAGTCATAGGATTGAATATACAAGGACATACTAGAGATCCGGCGACCAAAACATTAAGTTTGTCTGGTTTCTTTTGTTTATTGTCACTCATCGAAGATAGTTTTGACAACTATTAACTAGAGTAATTTTGAAAGATCTTAATGGGTGGTTACTTCTTGACAATCGTCTGAATTTATGACATCATTTAATATGGGAATGTCATATACCAATTCATGAAAAAGAAAGTTATCTTCATAATGGGCATTGGTCGTTCAGGATCAACCCTAGTGGAACTAATGCTTGGCAGCCATCCTAAAGCTTTCTCATTAGGTGAAATTAGTAAATTACCTGAAATTCTAGGAAAAACACAACAAAACTGGGCTTGGGCTTCACCAGGTAGCACCTTTTGGCAAGATAAATTCACTGAAACGGAATTAAGGCAGTTAGCATCTGGATTATCAGATCACCGATTACATCAGTATCTCCCTTTGAAAGTTGAGAGAACAGTTCGAGAATGGCTAGGTAACGATCAAATACTGAATCCCTACACTATACTCTTTTCTAAAACAAAAGCTGACATTCTAACTGATTCTAGTAAAACGGTTCATTGGATATCTAATAAACTTAAAGCGAGAGAATTTAGACAGCAGGAGATTGACGCTTATTTGGTATATAATGTTCGTGATGGCCGAGCCGTGCTGAATTCTTATCTACGACTCAAAAAAGATACAGTAGAAGAAATAAGTAACAGATGGGTTACGCTTTTGAAGGAATACCACGAGTTTTATAATCAGTTTCCAGAGAATAAGAAAGTAACCGTTCGCTATGAAGAACTAGTAAGTAATCCCCAAGAAGTTATCAAATCGCTCTGTGATTGGCTAAACCTTGAATTTAGTCCAGATATGGTTGAATATTGGAAGCACGATCATCATCATATTGTGGGAAGTCGGGGCACAAGTGCTTTAATTGCTAAGTATAGAGGACAAACCTCACGAAACCTAGATAGTCATGGCGATTATTATCAAGATCCGGAATTCAGAATCAAATTAGATTTGCGTTGGAAAAATGAATTATCTCCAGAAAATTTGCAAGTATTTAATGCTATTGCTGGAAATTTGAATAAACCCTATGAGTGGGATTAGTGAATTGCTGTTGATGAAAAATAATGGGTTGAAAAATGAGTAAGAGAAAAGTTTTATTTATTATTGGAGCCGGTCACTGTGGTTCCAGTCTACTTGCTCTTATATTAGGGAGTCATCCTCAATGCTTTTCGGCTGGAGAGTTAGGTAACTTGCCGAATCGTTACAGAAAAGGACTGTATCTTGATTGTGTGAACTGTAATTCTGATTTTTGGGATCGAACATTTGGAGACTCAGGTCTGAAACAGTTATCCATTGGATTGGGTGATACTCGCGTCACTCCTTATATCCCCCTAAAGTTAGAGAAAAATATTCGTGAGTTCTTAGGGACAGATCGAGTGTTTAAGCCGTACACCTTCATGTTGGCGCAATTGGGTAAAGAAGTCATTATCGATGCTAGTAAATATTGGGTTTGGGTAGATAGAAAGACGAAAGCCAAAGAGTTTACAGTAGGTGAAGTTGAAGCATACTTGTTAAATTTAGTCAGAGATGGCCGCGCTATTGTCAATTCATATCTAAGGAAATATCCTCAAAGAGACATGGCTACTTTCACTCAAAATTGGATGGACAAAACAAAACGGAGACAAGAGTTTTACCAATCTTTTGACCGAGGGAAGAAAATTGAAGTGGCTTATGAACAGTTAGCAAGCGATCCTCACGTAACAGTCCAGAAGATTTGTGAGTTTCTGGAGATAGAGTTTACGCCAGATATGATTGAATATTGGAAATACGATCATCATGACATTTCCGGGAATGATGGAACTTACTCTCTAGTGAGGCGTTATCAACAGCAAGAAATGCTAGATAAGGTGAAAGAGACTCATGGTGAGTATTATGAAAAGATTGATTTAGGAATCAAATTGGATTTGCGATGGAAAAAAGAGTTGTCAAAAGAAAAACTCGATATTTTTAATTCAATTGCTGGTGAATTCAATCAACCCTATGTATGGGATTAGAAAGTTAAAGACTGTAACCGTTTCTTCATCGCTTCTGCTTTAATCAACCAATAGTGTTGTTGAATGTACATCCATTTGAACAGATTAGGGGATTCTATCCAGCGTTGATAGGTAGGAGTCGCAATATCAGTGAGGAATGCTTTCCAAGAGGAGAGAATGGTTTCAATGCGGGTACTTTGAGCGCGATCGCAACCATTAGCAATCATATCTTTCCGCAACTGTGGATTATCTTTCAAAGTTTTAATGGCAGCGATCGCCTCCTCTAGAGATTTAACCTCAATATAGTCCAGATCGCTGCGCCGTTCTGCTTGAAATGCTGATTCAGCTCCCAAAATGACGGGAACCTCTGCACGCCAAGAGTTATAGAGTTTAGTTGCCGGTTTCCACAGATAGGTTTCAGTTGCTTCAAAGGTACGGACTGCAATTACAGCATCTACATTACTGTAATCATGCCATCGCTCTTTGGGTACAATGTTCCACTGTAGACCCATCTCTGCAAGACTTTGAGACCAGGAGGGATCTTTTAATTCTGGAGCTAAGTTATAACTGATACCAAAATAAGCAATGTTTTCAAAGCGATCGCCGCGATCTCGATCACGAGGAATTAATCCAGGTTGAGACCAAAGCGGAATATAATGGCTATTTTTAACCACTTCAGTCTCCTGTGGATTTTGAACCACATGCATTTGTGCATAAGGATGAGCTGCTTGATCGGCTTTCATACAGACCATCAAGACTTTTGGAATTGGTCTCAATTTATACTTAAAAGAATCTCGATGAGCTAACACAATACCTTCATCTGGAATCGATCCTACTAAGCTACAAGGAAATCCATCGGACTTAAGATGTAAATAAGTTTGCAAAGTCCAACAGTAAATTCCACGGCCAAACCCTTCCCAATAACTCTTAGCATTATTTGGCATATCTTCTAGCCAGTCTGCTTGAGGAAGGTAAAAATAGATGGGAGGTAAGTTATCATAGTTGCTCATGTTCGCTAACTCCTCAACCCTCCAACCACTTCGATAAATCTCGTCCAATCAACTCTTGAAGCTTCAGAATATCCTCCCGATACTCTTCTGTTAGTTCCTTGCGTAGCTTGGGAGATAATTTAGGCTTCCCTAAATTTTGCTGTTTCAGCCTATCAGCAATGCTTTTACGAAACTTCATCGGTAACAGGGTTTTGACTACTGCTTTAACAGGATTCGGTCGATTCAGCAGAGTATTAACTGTCTGATTCTTGGGAACACGAGTAGGGTTATGTTTCTTGCTCACATTAGGAACAAAATTATCATCTACTTCTAAAAATTGGAAAACCTCTTTCATCAGTCCAGTTGGATCTGCAATCAAATCGTCATACAGATACACTCGAATTTGCTTCGCATCGAAAGTATCGAAGTATCGCTTCAACTGAACATAGTAAAATCCCCGGCGTTTATGATGCCATTGAAAGCTCCAATTTTTGGCAATCCTATCCTCTTCTTCTTTCAGAGTTTTAACAAAATCTGGAACCGGTTCTCTCCCATTACTCAAAGAAAATAAAAAATGTGAAAATGCTCGTTCTGCTGGCTGGCGGAGAATTGCAATTAACTTGGCATCAGGAATATAATGATGAATTCTTTGAACTGCTTTTTCACTGTAAATATATGACGTAGATGCTTCTCCTATAGCTTTCTCATCGGTTACCCCTGCAAACAACTCTTGATAGCTGTCCAAATCAGTAATAGCATTCGTCATCACATGATTGCCATTGGGGCCAATACGATTAATATCTTCTCCTTCTAGAGTAAAAAAATCAGGTTCTTTTTGATCCCTAGACGCTGGCATATAGACTTGTGGATGCTGCTTAAGGTAGTAATATAAAGAAGATGTTCCTGATTTAGCTGCGCCAATCAATAAAAAGTTAGGTAGGGTCATGGTTTTATCTCTAAATTTCTATTGTTCATTTAACCAGAATTGGGCAACTTGTTCCCAAGTCTCATTTTTAACTAGATCGGAAAACCGTTCGCGGATCTCTTGCAGTTCTGAAGGATTTCGCATCAGTTCTATAATTTTCCAAGCTACTGCTTCTTGGGTTTCTTTCGTATAAGGATTACCTGGTACTTTAACACAATATTCTTTATCTTTCAGTCCAGCATAATCCGTCGTTACGGGGACAGCACCCACTAGGGCCGATTCTCGCACTGTATTACAATCAAGCTCTTCAAAAGTACATCCATAATAATTAATATTAGAAGTAGCTTTCTCGGCCATAAGCTGTTCGCGACCTACCTTTCCATGTTCAATTACGCCCGGTTGTTGCATCAATGTTTCCATTTTCTGTTTCCAATCTTCTTTGATTTGTCTCGGCCAACCGTAGTAAATATGAAGTTTGGCTTCAGGAATTTCTTGGTGAATTAAGGGCCAGCCGAATTCTAACATTCTTTCTAGACCTCGGATATAATTGGATGCGTAGATGATTTTATAGGGATCTTTGAGTTGTCCACAAAATTTAAGGAAGGAAGAATCGAATCCATTGGGGACAATCGCAATTTGGCGATCTGGAATTTCTGGTAATAAGGATCGATGGAATAAATTTTTACAGAATACTTTATCATAGCCTTTTAGTTTTTCATAGGTCACTTCTTCTGGTAAGAGAACAGAACCTAAATCGAGCCAAACCCGTTTTGCTTTGATCGGGAATTTAATTCGCCAGGCAAACTGCCACATAATGAGTGTATCAAAAGAATCGCAAGGATTGAATTGAGTGTGGTGATAATACTGGACTCCATCATACAATCCTTGTTGAGATCCACAATTATTATAGACAGTAACAGAATAACCTAATTTAATCCATTCACGAGATAAATAGACAATGCGGGCATCTGCACCTCCTAATCCCGTTTTTAGACTTTCTGGAGACCATTCATAATTAGTATCTCCCGTATAGTATACAATAGACTTATCTGGCCATAGTTTAGATTTTAAGCCCTGGTTTATGAGTTTTATTTGTGACTTTACTTTCCCAAGTATTTTTTGATAGATGTTCATGAAACTCATACTTGAATACATCCGTTATGATATAGTTGTAATACTACCAAGTTTTGGTTAGACTCTCCGAAATGATTAAATGTTTTGATCATCCCTTAATTATCCATGCTCATCATAGACCACCCGTTTAGACTAGAGACAGAAAATAAAGAAATCTTCACTATCTCCATGACATAAAGTACGGCCAATGAAAAAAATCAAAGCATGGGTTAAGCAAACACTCCCTAATCTTCAGACTCTTTATAAGAAGATAACTGCTAAAACATGGTCTCCTCATTCAATTGTTTATTATACCGGAAACCACCATGAGGGATTAACTCCAAATAGCTTGAAAACTGGCGCAAGTGGTTCTCATGCGGCTGTTATTTATCTGGCCAGAGAATGGGTGAAGTTAGGACATCAAGTCAGGGTGTATAGCAATTGTGGAGATCAAGAGGGACTTTATGATGGGGTAGAATATGTCAACTATTATAAATTCAATTGGTGCGATCGCTTTGATACTGTGATTATTTGGAGACATTCTACCTTACTACAGTATCCCATTAACGCCAAGAACCTTTGGTTAGATTGGCATGATACTCTAGGCCCAGCCAAAGCTTTTACAACAGAACGATTAGAACCCTTTGATAAAATATTTTCTAAGAGCCATTATCAACGCCGATTATTGCCCCAGTTTAATGATGATAAATTTGTGGTCATTAACAATGGAGTGAGTGAAGAAATTAGCCCGTTATACAATACGCCTAAAACCCCCTATAAATTAATCTATGGCTCGCGCTACTATCGAGGACTAGAGTATATGCTAACTTACGGATGGCCGATTATTAAACAAGAAATCCCTGAAGCAGAACTTCACCTATTCTATGGATTTACCAAGCGAGATAATCACCCTAAACACTCAGAGTGGAGAAAAAAAATGATCGATCTAATAAATCAGCCTGGTGTGTTTGATCGTGGCCGTGTTTCTCAAGATAAGATTCTAGAGGAAAAAGCAAAATCATTGATTCATTATTATGGTTGTACCTATCCAGAAATTGATTGTATTTCTGTTCGTGAATCAGCAATGGTGGGCTGTATTCCAGTCATGACTGATTTAGCGGCTTTAGGTGAAAAACCTTATGGCATAAAGGTTTCTGGAGATCCAGAATCTCAGGAAACGCAAGAAGCAATAGCCTATCAAGTAATTGATTTAATGCGGGCAGACCCGGAAAAATTGCAGTTAATTCGCGAACAGTTTCAGCAATTGGCTCAAGAAGAGACCTGGGCAAAAGTTGCGCCTATTTGGTTGAAAAATCAGTAGAATTAAGTTTAATATTGGATTTTTTTATAGATATGGCTCACTCAACTAGGATGAAATTAATTATCCCCATTGAATATTATAGATCGGGTGGTGTCGAGCGAGTAATTATCTCTCTTATTGAGGAATTTTCTAAGAACATAGAACAAATTATTATCGTTTTACCTAAAAAAGATATTTATTACTTTCAGAAAATACTGCCCTCTTCTGAGTCCATAGTTTACGAATCTTTTGTCCCAACAAAAAATATGCTTTTATCTTTTTTAAGAATTTTAATTTCAGGATCAAAGATATTTAAAATTAAACAATTAGAGAAAAAAATAAAGAAATTCAGAAACCAGCAGTCCAAACATAATGCCCTCAATGGATTAATTGAAAAGTATCAAGCGACCCATTGTTTATATGTTTTAACCAATCGATTAACGCCACCTAACCTCAAAATCCCTTTGGGAATGATCGCTCATGATGTGTTTTGGCGGTTTGCCCCCATGACCTATCCAGAAGATTATGTGAGAGAGTACGATCAAAGTTTGTTAGTATGGCTCAAAAAATCTGATCTTGTTTTTACGGTTTCTGAGAAGACAAAGACTGATATAATATCAGTTTTTCCTGGTTTTTCGTCCAAAATTAAACCCATTCCTAATGCTGGGGTAGCCATTCGTAAGACGGAACGTGATAGAGAGACAACTGTTAACTCTAGCCATCTCATTACATTTTATTTTCCTTCTTCATTTGGAATTTATAAGGATCACTTAACGTTACTGAGAAGCGGGATAAGAGTTGCTCAGAAAAAACTTCAGTTCCAGGTTGTACTTACCGGTAAGGAAACAGATGCTTTAGTCAATGGACGTTTAAGTCTGTCCCAGCAAAGTAGTACTCAAGAATATTCTAATTATTTAAATCAATGCCATCAAGTCTATTCAGAAAATAGAGATGTAATTGAGCAGTACTTTAACGGTTTGGGTTATGGAGAGTATGAACAGGTAGAATATTGGTATCAGCATTGTTCTTGTGTGATTATACCGTCACAATATGAGGGTTTTGGTCTGGCTCTCTCGGAAGCAATTTCAAGAGGTTTACCGGTTATTGCTTCAGATTTAGAGGTATTTCAAGAGCAAGTTAGATTGTATCAGTGTTTTGATCAAGTTGAGTTTTTCCCTCCAGGAGATGCAGAGGCTTTAGCTGCGTGTATGGAAAGATTTGTTCATCATCCTAAGAGTAAGTTGAATCCAGAAAAAACACAAGAAAAACTATCTCTTTGGACTTGGAAGGATGCAGCACAACAGTACATTAGTTTGTTAGAGTCTATTGTTTAGCTTCCAAACCAAGGGAATGATTTTTTGTGTTCTTGTTAGTGCTGTTTTAATTTAACGTAGCTTATTTTCAAATACTTCAAAGGTTCTGAGCAAGTTGATGGCTGAACGATAGGCTTCTTCGGTCAATTCTAATTGTTCCTCTGGAGTATCGACAATCTCATCGGCTAATAATCTTAAAGAACCAATCATCGAATTGAGTTGAGTTCTAGCTTCGTAGGATGCTTTCGATAGGGTTTGATAGTCAATCCTTTGCTGACCAGTAGTTTCTGATGCTTCTGTTTCTGAAAATTGCATGGAATGCAGACGATGATATAACCCTTTTTGTTCTAATAATTCCTGATGATTCCCGACTTCCATCACTTGACCCTTGTCTAAAACAGCAATTTGATCGGCGTTCTGAATGGTGGAGAGACGGTGAGCAATGACTAATGTGGTCCGATCGCGGCTCAGATGGTCGATCGCTTCTTGAACAATGCGCTCAGACACTGTATCGAGGGCACTCGTGGCTTCATCTAGGATCAAGATATCTGGATCTTGCAGCAGCGCTCTGGCGATCGCCAACCGTTGGCGTTGTCCTCCCGAAAGCATCACACCGCGATCGCCCACTTCTGTTTCCCATTGTTTCGGCAATTGCATAATAAAATCATAAGCATTCGCCTGTTTCGCTGCCGTTACCATCTCATCCTCCGCAGCATCTGGACGAGCATAAATAATATTATTTCTCACCGTATCATTAAACAGAAACGTTGTTTGACTGACAATTCCCATGGATTTTCGCAAACTACGCAGCTCAAACTCACGAATATCACGGCCATCGATCAAAATAGAACCTTCCGTCGGATCGTAAAATCTGGGCAACAAATCCGCAAATGTTGATTTTCCTGCTCCTGACGAACCCACCAACGCTAAACTCTTCCCTCTAGGCAAGACTAAATCAGCTTTCTTAATGACTAAATGATTATGACCGGGATAAGCAAATGATATCTCTTTGAAATGAATCTTATCCTGAAACCCATTAAACGGAACAATTCCTTGAGTCATAATCGGCTTATTATCACGCCGCCAGATATCATAGGCAAAATCCACACTCGCTGACGCTTTAGCCAAGGTATTTCGGACACCATTAATCGAATTTACCACCGGCATCATCCGAAACAAAACAAACAGATACGTGAGCAGAATCGCTGATAAACTTTCCAATTGACTGGAGAAAAACGCACGTCCGACCAGTAGAATGGAAATCACTGTAAATATATTCGTAATTTCGCTTAAGGGCTTAATTAGGGCACTATTACTTTGCGCTAAGAAGTTAAACTTCTCCAGCTTAAGCATCATCTTCTTAATTAAACTAAACTCTTGCTGCTCATTTCCAACTGACTTGACTAATCGAATTCCACCTAAAACTTCCAACACCTTAATCGAGTACATCCTTTGCTGATTAGACACTTCTTTCCCCAACTTCTTAGAACGTTTGACCACACCTTGGTTAACCACGGCAACCATAACGATCATTAGAGTGGAAATAACGGTCAATTGCCAGGACAAAGAAACGAGGAAAGACAAGAAAAAGAACGAGGTAATTAGGTAAATTGTCAAATCCACATATGAATTGATTGCCGTTGTTGTTTGTGTTGTATCTCCCCCTAAACGTTTTGTAATATCACCTAACTTATTCTTACTATAAAAATCAATATCTGTTTCTAGAAGAGTTGACATAATATCAATCTTCATACTATTGGTCATTCTTCGCTTGAATGCGGCTGCTACAATAGCACGCAAATAATTCACCCCTTCCTTCAATATAATTGTCAATACAATAGCTGCTAACATTACCCCTAGTCGGTACTGTTCAGGAATACCTTGAAAGGGTGCAAAGATAAATTTCAGTGCAGGAGGCGCACCTTTAAGTTCAACTTCTTGTCCCACAATCTGAAGAACAACTGGAATAATTAGGGCAGTATTCACCCCATTAAAAATGGCTCCAGAGAATCCTAGGATAATGTTGCTGATTAAGGGGATGGGATATTTCTTTAAGTATTTAAATAGAAACTCTCTAGATGACATACTGTACCTCTTCACCTGATCTCAATGTTATATAGTTTTATGTTTACGAAGATTGTCAATAAGCGTTTTTAATTCTTTTGACATCGCTTCAATATTATAGTTTTCCATACATCTTTTGCGGCTTTTTTGACCTTGTTCATTCGCTAAATCTAAATCCTTGAAAATAGACTCAATCCGATTGGCAATTTGATCGGGAGACTCTGGATCGACTAAATAACCAGTTCCTCCTAAAATTTCTGGTAAATCCCCCACATTAGAGGCTAAAACTGGCTTGGACATAGCCATCGCATCGGTCAATTTTAGCGGGAATTGGGCTAAGGCTGCCGGTGTATTCCGTTGGGGAACGACCACTACATGGGCCGCAGACACCACCTCTGGCATTTTCTCGTAAGGCAGTTTGGGAATCTGAATAATCCACCGTCCCCATTTCTCTTGCAAATGGCGATCGTAATCATCATAAGGACTACCCCCAATAATAACGACTCTCAAATCCGGTTGATCGAGTTTATCCAAAGCCAGTAAAACATCTTCAATGCCTTTGTAGGGTCTTGGTGCTCCGGGAAACATTAGTACTCGATAGTCAGAAAGTCCGTATAGCTCTCTGGAAACTTCGGGATTATAATTTTGGGGATTAAACAAGGTTGTATCTTTACCATTAGGGACATAAACTCCACCAAAACGCTCCTGCAAAAATCGGGTATGAACCGTTACTGCATCAGCTAGAGAAACTTGATTTTCCATCCATTTTAGATAGAGGGGATGATCGGGCATTCTCAGTGCTCCCTGTGGCTTCAGAATATCGCGGCCAAACTGTTTTAAACCGGGACGATAGCGCCATTGGTCTCCCCCGTGCCAACTTAATTCCCAATCATCAATATCTAAAATTACGGAGCAACGACGCTGCATTCTTTTGAGTAAGGCTAAACCAAAACTGGTAGGTTTCGGTCTTAAGGCATACAGAATATCTCCTTGAATGGCTTTGAGTAAGGTTTGGGCAGAGCGGAAAAACCCTGGATAGTTGACACCGGGTACACAAACTATGGGATACTTGGACTCAGAGGTATCTGGCGGTTCACCAAAACTAAATCCCAGAATTTCTACTTCATGCCCCAAGTTGGTTAATGCTTGAGCCAACAAAAAGGTGCGGACAGCTCCTCCCCAACGACCGGCACCCGCTTGCGAAAGATCGCTGACGAGTATAGAAATTTTCAAGGCATTAGATGTAGTCTCCATCACAGGCGATCGCCCCAATACATCAGAATCAATACAGTTATCTTTAGTATCATTTTTTCTATCTCTCAAGAATCCACTAATTTCAACCGTCCAGTTTGTAGAGCATCCAATATCCGGTTAATCTCCTGTTTCATCTCCTGAGTCAGTTTCATATTCGAGATCAGGGCAGAACTAATAATCAAGTATTCTTTCGGTGTCAGTTGACCTCTCTCAAGAATGCCTTTAACCACTTGATGAGCGACCAAGTTCGGTTGGTTAGATGGGGAACGGGACATAAAGGGTTTGTCTAGTTGGCGATCGCGTGATAACGTTTTCGGCTATTGATGGGGAAGAGTCGTCTTGATGGCTTTTCTAGAGGATCAAAACTTTACCTCACATCTTACCCTTACAATAGGAGAGAAGAGGAAAATTCTGAAGTTCATTAAGTATACCCTCAAGATCCTATGCAAGTTTACCGACTTCCTGCTCTTTCCGATAACTATATCTTTGTTTTACACGATCGCCACCTCAACCAAGCTGCTGTCGTCGATCCCGCCCAACCGCAGCCCGTCTTAGAGTGCCTAGCGCAGCTCGGTGCAGACCTAATCGCCATCCTCAACACCCATCATCATAGCGATCATATCGGCGGCAATCAACAGTTAATGGAGAGATTTCCCCAACTTCAAGTTTACGGGGGGGCTGTAGACCGGGGGAGAATTCCGGGACAACACTTTTTTCTTGAAGACGGCGATCGCCTCACCATTTTAGGCCAAGAAGCGCAAATCTTCTTTGTACCCGGTCATACCAAAGCACATATTGCCTACTACTTCCCTCCAGCAGATGTTAGTGAACCCGGAAATTTGTTCTGTGGAGACACCCTATTTGCGGGTGGATGTGGTCGCCTCTTTGAGGGAACCCCAGCCCAGATGGTTAATTCTCTGAGTAAATTAAGAAATCTTCCCGATAATACCCAAATTTGGTGCGCCCACGAATACACCCTCAGCAACCTCAAATTTGCCCTAACAGTAGATGGGGATAACCCCAAACTACAAGAGAGATTTGCCAGCGTCAAGGAAGCGAGACAAAACAACCAACCCACCGTCCCCTCCGTCCTGGGTCTGGAAAAACTCACCAATCCCTTCCTGCGTTGGGATCAGCCCAGTTTGCAAGCTGCTGCAAACAGCACCGATCCCGTGCAAACGTTTAGTCGTATTCGCGGTAAAAAAGACCTGTTTTAGAGCTTTGAAGAATCAAGGGTCAGTACAGGAATTGCGATCGCCCTCAAAGTCCGATATAATAAAAGACTTTGATCCAACGTAACTCACTAGAGAAAAGCCAACTCATCATGAGCAAAAGAGTACAAATCGTATTAAACAAAGATGTAAGCAAACTCGGCAAATCCGGGGATGTAGTAGACGTTGCCCGTGGTTATGCCCGTAACTATCTCATTCCCCACGGTATAGCCCTGCGTGCCACCCCAGGTATCCTCAAACAAGTTGAAATTCGTAAAGAAAAAGAACGTCAACGGTTACTCGAAGAAAAACGTCAGGCTGAAGCCCGCAAAACTGCCCTGGAAACCATCGGTCGCTTCACCATTCGCAAACAAGTCGGCGAAGGAGAAGCTATTTTTGGAACCGTTACTGACCGAGAAGTCGCTGAAGTTATCCTGGAAACGACTGCCCAAGAAGTAGACCGTCGTGGCATTACCCTACCGGAAATCAGCAGACTCGGATTCTATAATGCTGAAATTAAACTGCATCCTGAAGTAACCGCAACTGTTGAAATCCAAGTTGCCGCCCTTTAGGGATGGGGAGATAGGGGGATAGGGAAACCTTAAAGTAGAATTATTCTATTCTCCACATCCCCACATCTCTCTATTCCCTATTCCCCATTCCCTATTCCCATGGTCAGCGAGTCCAGCCTTCCAGCTCTTCCCGACACCCTTCCTCCCCAAAATATTGAGGCGGAAGAATCCATCCTCGGCGGTATTTTACTCGACCCAGAAGCCATTAATCGGGTGATGGATATTCTCCACCCCGAAGCCTTTTCCATTTCCGCACACCAAAAAATCTACCAAGCGACTCTCACTCTCCACAACAGTGGGAAACCCACGGATTTTATGACCGTGAACAGTTGGCTCTCCGATCAGAACCTATTAGACAAAGTAGGAGGTCAGAGCAAACTGGTACAACTGCTCGACCGTACAGTGAGCGCAGTGAACATTGACGAGTATGCCAAACTCGTCATGGATAAATATCTACGTCGTCAACTGATTACAGCAGGTCACGAAATTGTACAGTTGGGTTATGATACGGCAACTGATATTAAACAAATTCTCGACCAAGCCGAACAAAAAATCTTTAATCTCACCCAAGATCGCGTACAAAAAGGTCTCGTTTCTTTAGCGGAAACCTTAACTCATACCTACGAAGAAATCCAATCCCAAAGTACAGGAGAAATTTTACCCGGTTTGCCCTGCCAATTTTACGATCTTGATGCGATGACCGGGGGATTTCAGCGATCGGATTTGATTATTATTGCTGGACGGCCGTCAATGGGGAAATGTTTAGCCTATGATAGTGAAATTGTCATAGATGATGGTTCAGTATTAACGATTGCGGAGATTTGTGAGCAACAGCAGGCTACACTTTTAACCTTGGGAGAAGATTGGCAACTGACAACTACTCAACCTTCGGCCTTTGTAGATGATGGGATAAAGCCCGTTTTTCGAGTAAAAACTTGTTTGGGAAGGCAGATTGAGACCACACTCACTCACCCTTTTCGTACCTTAACTGAATGGAAACCCCTGTCTGAGTTGAAACCGGGTGCGACTATTGCTGTACCGCGTGAAATCCCAATTTTTGGCAGCAAAACTCTACCTGAACCTAAAATTAAATTACTGGCTTATTTAATTGGTGATGGCTGTCTGACAGGGACAACTCCCCAATTTACGAATGCTAATTTGAGACTACAAGCTGAGTTTGCCCAAGCGGTTTCCTCTTTCCCTGGTCTGAAGATATCCGAACAAACCTCTCAAGGGACAAGAACCTTAACCAGTTATGTTGTCCGATGTCCTTTAAAAACCTCTGAAGCCAGAAAATATTTTGGTCAAAAACTCAGACAACTTTTACAAGATCGCTCTTACTCGGCTCACCAATTGGCCAAACAACTTTCTGTCAGTCCTTCATTAATTGCGCCGTGGCTTCAAGGTAAATCAGGGCCAAATCCTGCCAGTTTTGAGAAAATTTGTCAGATGTTTGCTGTAACTCCTTCTTTTTTTGGAGTAACGAGTTCGGCACAACTTTATAGCAAAGAGAAAAATCTATTAACTCAGTGGTTGCAAAGTTTGGGCTTATGGGGGAAAGATGCACACCAAAAAACGATTCCAGCGATTATCTTTCAATTGAAGCGATCGCAGCTTGCTTTGTTTCTCAACCGACTTTTTGCTACAGATGGCTGGATCAGTGTGTTACAGAGTGGACAAGTTCAGCTAGGTTATACCAGTGTTAGCGAAACGTTAATACGACAGCTACAACATCTACTCTTGCGCTTCGGAATCATTGCTCGGCTAAAAAAACGGCAAGTTAAATATAAGTCAGAAAGAAGACCCGCATGGCAGATGGATATTACTGATGGGCGATCGCTACAAACATTTATTGAAGCCATTGGGATTTTTGGCAAAGAAGAAGCTTGCTTCAAAGCACAGAAGGCTTTACAGTCTAAGCAATATCAAACCAACCGAGATTTGATTCCCATAGAAGTATGGGAAGAAATTACCCAGGTTAAGGGGACAGAAAGTTGGAAATCAATGGGACAACGGGCAGGAATTGTTGCCAGTAACCTCCATGTAGGGCGCAGATGTCCCACACGCGATCGCTTGAGTGTCATCGCTAAAGCCTTAGATTCTGAAGATCTCCAGCATTTAGCAACCAGTCATATCTATTGGGATAGGATCGTCTCGATTGAATTAGTAGGCTATAAACAAGTTTATGATTTAACTATTCCCACAACTCACAACTTTATCGCCAATGATATTTGTGTTCATAATACCAGTTTTGCGATGGGAATTGCCAATAACATTGCCCAAACGAGTCATTTAGCCGCAGCTATTTTTAGTTTAGAGATGTCCAAAGAGCAATTAGCGCTGCGTTTACTCTCTAGTGAAGCGGGAATTGAAAGTAATCGTCTCAGGTCAGGGCGGATTAGTCAAACGGAATGGGAGCCTTTGATTGAAGCGCAAACGAATCTGTCTGAGTTGCCGATTTATATTGATGATACGGCTAATACTACGGTGACGCAGATGCGATCGCAAGCTCGCCGACTGCAAGCAGAACAAGGGCAACTCGGATTAGTGTTGCTCGACTACCTGCAACTGATGGAAGGAAGCAGCGATAATCGGGTGCAAGAACTCTCCAAAATTACTCGGCAACTCAAGGGACTGGCACGGGAATTAAATGTACCGGTTATTGCTTTATCTCAGCTCAGTCGTTCAGTGGAATCACGCACTAATAAGCGGCCAATGATGTCCGATTTGAGGGAATCAGGTTGTTTAACTGGAGATACTCTAATTCCCTTAGCTGATGAAGGGATTGAAGTTCCAATTCAAAATTTACTCGGTCGCTCTAACTTTACGGTTTGGGCAGTCAATTTAGAGAATTTGAAAATTGAAAAAGCCATGGCTACTAAAGTATTTTCAACAGGAATTAAGCCTGTTTTTAGGCTAACTACTCGTCTAGGACGTGAGATTCAAGCGACCGCGAATCATCCATTTTTAACCATTGATGGATGGAAAAGGTTAGATCAATTGGAAGTTGGCTCTCATATGGCTCTACCTCGAATATTACCGGGTTCAAAAGATTCATCGATCAGTGATTCTGAATTAGCATTACTGGGTCATTTAATTGGAGATGGTTGTACCTTACCTCGACATGCTATTCAGTACACGACAAGAGAAGTCGTACAGTCAGAAGAATTATATACTTTAGCCAATAGCGATATTTATTGGGATCGAGTGGTTTCGATAGAAGCTTGTGGAGAAGCAGAAGTTTATGATTTAACAGTTCCCGGTTATCACAATTTTGTAGCCAATAATATTGTTGTTCACAACAGTATTGAGCAAGATGCGGATTTGGTGATTATGTTATACCGAGATGAATATTATAATCCCGATACCACCGATCGCGCGATCGCCGAAGTGATCATTACCAAACACCGTAACGGCCCCACTGGAGTCGTAAAACTGCTCTTTGACCCTGAATTTACCCGGTTCCGCAACTTGGCCAAGCCCCCCAATTAGATCAATGTATGTCATGGGATAAACTAAAGTCTGCGATAAACTAAAGAGAAACTCCTCGTCAACTTATGCTACTGAAATATCATCTCAGAAATAGTTTACCCTCGGCGCAGGATTTACCCGACTCGGATGAGACTCCTGTGGATAACGAACTGCAAGATTTAATTCCCACTCTCCTCAAAGCGATGCTGGCACTCATTTGGTCAGAGCGCATGGATTGGTTTTTTGGCGTGGATATGGGAGTTTACACCGATCCGAACCAACCTGCTATTGTCCCCGATGGTTTTTTAAGTATCGGTGTCCCTCGGATCATTGATGAAGGTTTACGGTTATCTTATGTTCTTTGGGAGGAGAGAGAAATTCCGACTTTCGTGTTAGAAGTGGTCTCCACAACACCAAGAGGAGAATATAGCGAGAAAAAACAAAAATATGCCCAATTGGGAGTTCTCTACTATGCAATCTATAATCCTCTGCGGAAAAAGAAACAGAAGCTAGAAGTTTATCAACTCCAGGGGGGGGAATATGAATTATTATCTGGAGGAGAACCGGTCTGGTTATCCCAACTCAATTTAGGCATCGGTACAGATCGAGGAACTTATCAAGGAATTACCAGAGAATGGCTCTATTGGTATGATGAAAACGGAAGGCGCTATCTGACTCCAGAGGAAAGGGTAGAGAGTGCTGAACTTGAGCTAGAGAGCCAGCTTCAGGCAAAAGAGAGCGAGCGCCAGGAAAAGGAACGCCAACAGGAAAGAGCCGATCGCGCTGAAGCAGTTGTTGAAGAGCAAGAGCAGACGATTCAACAGTTAAGAGAACGTCTTCAGCAACTGGGTATCGATCCAGATAGTCTGAGTAAATGACAACTTTAAGGACGAAACAAGTGGGAATGATCGGGATGATAAAGCTGCGATCGCCCTCCGATTCCCTTCAGCGCTGGACTAATCACATACAACGTCGTCCGTATTAACTCCTGTTCCTGGGTTTCACGTGCCATCTTTTCCAACGGAACCACCACAATCTTCTCATCCGGCCATCCCAACCGATAACAAATGGCAACTGGAGTATCTGCTGGATAATGCTTTAACAACCGTTCTTGGGAACGCTCTACATGACGTGCCGCTAAATATAAACATAAACTCGCTTGATGGGCCGCTAAAGATTCTAACTCTTCCCCTGAAGGCATTTGAGACGCTCGGCCGCTCACCCGCGTTAAAATAATCGTCTGCACCAATTCTGGAACTGTTAACTCTATGCCCAAACGGGCAGCCGCTAACTGAAAGGCACTAATTCCCGGTACAATTTCAAACGGGATTTCTGCTTCTGATAACCCTTGGATTTGCTCCCCAATGGCACTATACAAACTCGGATCGCCCGAATGCAACCGCACCACCACCTGACCTTGACGCACCCGCTCAATCATCATCGGTAAAATTGACTCTAGGGTTTGATGACCCGTCGGGATTAACTCGGCATCCTCACGGGTATCGAGCAACATCTGCTTCGGAACCAAAGAGTTGGCATACAGGATCGCATCAGCCTGGGCCAAAATCCGTTGAGCGCGAACCGTCAGCAATTCCGGGTCACCAGGGCCAGCTCCAACAATGTAAACGGCTGGATTTAGGGGTCTGTCAGTCATTGAAAAGCTCCAAAAAGGTTCCAGTTTGGCAGAATTCTCACCCCTATCAGGCACGCTACGCCAACGATAGGACTGAAAAGGCTGGCCAAGGGTTTGTTAAAATTTCGTAACTCTGGCTACAATTTTGCCCTAAATCAGTTATCTTAAAAGAAAGAAACCCAATCTACCTTATCAAAAGTCAAAAAACTGTTTATCATGAACAAAAAACGCCAACAACTCCAACAAGCCGCTCAAGCGCATAAAGAAAACCTACGCAAAAACCTACAACACAGATTAGAAGTCGCTCGTACTAAAGGCGATGTTTCTCTAGTCCATCAGCTAGAAGCGGAAGCAGACTATCTAGGATAAGGCTTGATTCTCACGAATTACCGAATTCGTCACAAAAACTTAATCTGCACTTACGCACAACACTTGCATTGTATAAGGGCGTTTCCTGTCTGAATAGTGACATGAAGCGCCCTTTTATCGCGCAGTGCGATCGCCAGACTCCGATCGACTTCACTCTAATATGGCCATCTTAGAGCTTACAATCGGTTGCTGAAGTCATCTAGGGTTAGCTGCAAATACCACTCTGGAGAAGCCTGATACTCTTCTAATTTCCGTTTTGCTGCCCCTTGGGGATCTTCGGCGCGTAAAATCATAAAGCCAACGGTTTTTAAGTTCGGTAAAGGTAGGGGCGGTGAAGCGGTCTCCTTTTCTTCCTCTACTTCCTCTACTTCCTCTGTCTCCTTTGCTTCTTCCTCGATTTCGGGTTTAACCTGGTTTTGCTGGAGCGTCACACAAGCTTGTTGATAGAGGGGCAGAATTTCATCATAGTTATAGAGCAATTCTTCTAGGGCAACGAGGGCTTTTGAGTCTCCATTATCCCAATCTTTAATCACTTGATGAATACCAAACTTGAGGCTTAAGGGCAATTCTTCTGCACACTCGGTAATGGCAAATAAGAAGGCTTTTAAGATAATGGTATCAGAGTTTTTCATGGCGATTCGATGTTTCGGGAAGCTATGACAGGGAATCGGCGATCGGGTTCAGGAGCGTCACCCCATCCCCCAATACCGCCATTTACCCCATTATTTAAGATGAAGAACGATTTTCTCGCTCTTCTTTGAGTCGCCTGCGGCGATCGTTCCAGTCTACTAAGGTAAGATAAACGACTCCGCCTGTTACCAAGATCAACAGGGCAAAAGCTGCCCAAACGAGACTGGCGAAAAGTGGAGATTCCATGAGCTTTCCCTCAGATATTACTTAGAAACCGTTTCTTGCCCAAACGACCATAGAGATAGAGAAGGTGAAAATCACCAGCAAGGAAACCCAGCCTAAAGAGAGAATGTCCATAGTTAATCTTAAAACAACCGTATTACTCCATTGTTTATCATACAAGGGAATGGGGAGTGGGGAGTGGGGAATAGGGGAATAGGGAATAGGCAAGAGGCAAGAGGCAATTAATGTCCCCGTGTCCCCTCGTCCTCCCTATCCTCCCCATCCCCAAGTTTAATGCAGTGGCACTTCTAGGCGCTCTCCGGGGGTGGGGGAGAGGGCTTGGGTGCTTAAGCCTTGAGCCGATAGTTTTTGCTGAAAGTCTTCTACGGTTCCTTCGGCTCGGAGTAGGGAAATTAACAAGCCTTCAAACTTGACATCCCCTCCTGCTGCTGTGGGCAACATGACTTGAGGTTTGACCCATTGAGCCACTTTGAGGGCGCTTTCTGTACCTTTAATGATTGGCCCGACTATCGGTAAACCCAAATCGATCATAGGCGTAATAATTACATCAATCTGTCCCTTTTCCTGTAGAGTAGGGGAATGGTAACCGTGGGGTTCATAATAAACGGTTTTGCCGCTAGAGAGTTCTTTGAAGATATAACCATTCTCTACGAGGGTGGGGCCAATGGGAGAACCAGGAACGGCCTGAATCTCGACCTGCTCATTGAAGCGATAGGTTTGGCCATGTTCTAGGGAATGGATGTTAGTATAGCCGAACTCTTTAACGACTTTGGCGGCATTAGGGGAGCCAACAACAGGTAAATTTTTATTCAATTGTTTCAGGGTCTGGGGATGGGCATGATCTTCTAATCCCTGGGAGAGAACGACTAAATCAATGGCTTCTGGAATGGCACGGTCTTGGGGACGATATCCTTTGAAGAGCCAGGGTAGGTTACCAAATACTAGGGGGCCAACTAACCAGGGGTCAATGAGGATGTTTTGTCCTCCGAGTTCGAGTAACCAAGAGTTGCTATCAAGATAGGTGAGATACATAAGGATGATGGCGTTTTGATCGGTGCTTTTATTGTAGGCATAGATTTTGAAGTGGGAGAAGGAGCTGGGGGATGAGGGAATTGCTCTATAAGTTAAAATTGCGATAACAGCGGAAAGTGCTGTAAGTCGCGATCGCCAAACCACGAGAGGAAGTGAGTTATGTCCACCTTATCCGATTGGCAGCAACTGGCCATTCACTCCCATTATCAAACCGCAAACGCTATTTTAGATCGCTTGCACGCAGGTAGTGCCAGCGAAGCGAGTCAAGGGTTAGAAGCACTGATTGAAGCCATGGGAAGAAGTGAAAAACGAGCGATCCAAAGTCAATTAATTCGACTCATGAGCCACATTATTAAGTGGAACGAGCAGCCAGAGATGCGATCGGCGAGTTGGAGCATTACGATTCAATCCGCACGAGATGAAATTGAGGATATTCAGGAAGAAGTCCCTAGCTTAAATCAAGATTTTATTGACTCGATTTGGGAGAAATGTTTCCAAAGAGCAGTCCGATATGCAGAAACAGAAATGGGGGTTCAATGTGAAGGAGTTTCTCTGTCTTGGGAAGAGGTCTTTCAGACAGAATATCGCTTTGTTAAACCCACTTAACTTGATTGGTGTCAGCTTGAATAGAGGGAATGGTTATGAGCGATCGCAATTTAGAACTGAATCAAGAGATTATTTTTGATGCTGAACATGAGACTCCATTGCCAGTGCAAGGGGTGGAGATCGGGGCGAACTCTGACGAAGGGTTACCGGAAGTGCAGTTAAAGGTGGCAGTGGATGGGCCCAGTTATGAAGAAATTGAGGGCAAAAATCGGTTTAATTTAGAGAAACGATGGCGCGGGGAGATGACTGGGGAATTTTTGAGCGATCGCCCCCTATATTTAGAACTGATGTTACAACCGGATCGAATTCCCGATCCCATCCCAGAGGATTTACGGACAATTTTAAGCCCAGAATACCTGCAATCTGAGTTGTGGTTAGCTCTCTCCATTTATCAAGAGGTTAATGGGGAACGGGTGGGTTATGATACCTTTTGGAAACGAGCCAATTTAACTGAATTGACCCAAGCTTTTCAGATGGGAGCGCAAGCTCTGGAAACCCTATTTAATGTGGTTCAGGAGGGTTTAGAAGGGGCATTATCGGAGGCTGAAGAGGGAAGATTTTCCCAATTCATGCGCCAGTTTGAGGAGTGGACAGAGGAGGAAAATGAACGTTCTTTAGAGTCCGTGGTGCGGGAGTTTTTCCATGAAGATGACTGGGAATTTATACAGTTAAAACCCGGACTTTTACAGTTAGCTTTTCAGGGAGACAACGGTCGTTGGCGCTGTTATGCTCGGATTCATGAAGCGGACAAGCAATTTATTTTTTATTCTATCTGTCCTGTTGCAGTTGAAGAGGAGTATCGGGGGTTAATGGCTGAATTCTTAACAAAAGCTAACTATGGCATGATTTTGGGCAATTTTGAGTTAGACTTTACGGACGGTGAAATCCGATATAAGACGAGCATTGATGTAGAGAACGATCGCCTCAGTCTGGCTTTGGTGCGAGCGTTAGTGTATGCCAATGTGACGATTGTAGATCGGTATTTACCTGGAATTGTGTCGGTATTGGAGGGGAGTCCAGTATCGGATGCAATCGAAAGGGTTGAATAGTAGGACTTCTTGACATCAGATGGGACAAGGAAGAAATAATCGGCCTTTTGGCCGACGAACTCTAGAGCAGATTGAGCGGGAGGGACGGGGACGGGCCCAAAGTCGGTTGAGCTTCTTGAGAAGTGGCTTATTTTACCGCTTGTATCGTTTCTTTCCCTTCTGGATGATTCGACTGATTCCGTTTATCCAACAGGATATGCTGGATCTGTTGCGTCGAGAGCGAGAGGAAGAGGAGGAAGCAGAAGCAGAGGCTGCACCGGTAGAAACCGTTGCGCCTCCAGTGGTGGGGTCGCGTAGAGACTGGATTTATACGGAATACCGATGTATTTGGGGAGACCCATTGGAGTGCGATCAGCCCCGTCAGAGTATTGAAGCGGATGGGGAGACCAAAGTTTGTCTGAGATGCGGATTTCCGGCGATTTTACGCCCGAAAGCAGAGATCATCGGCCATCGGGGACGGTATCGGGTAACGGAATTTCTCGGGACTCGGGGGATGGGGCGGTTGTATAAAGGGGCGCAGGTGGTGAACAATGCACCTGTGGTGATTAAAGAGTATTTGTTACCCAAGCGCTATTTTAATATTCAGGAAGCGCAGAATTACAAGGATAATTTTGAGAATGTGGCTGGGGCAGTTTTGGCGGATGGTCGGGCCCAGGATTTTCGGGTGTTGAGTTTTGGGGATGCGATCGGCGATCGCCACGAGGAACGCTGTTATGTGGTCACTGAGGGTTTGGCTAGCCTTTATCCCACATTAAGGGTTTATGTGCAACAAAAGGGGGCAATGGATCAGTTTGAATTGTTGCATTTTTTGAATCAGGTTTTGCAAAGTTTAGAGTCCTTGCATGGGCAAAAGTATCGCCTACCGTCAAGCAAAATTCAAGGGGGGTTACCCCATGGGAATTTGAGTTTGGATACTCTGCTGATTTTGCCCCAAGAGCAACAGTTTTTTGAGTTTCCCCAATTTCTGATTTATTTGTCTGATTTGTGGTTGTGGGAATATCGTTTTTTCCCACCCACGATGACAGTAAAACGACCCGCATTAAGCCAAGATTTGCGGGATTTAGGCCACATCAGCTTTACCTTACTGACCGGCACGTGGTCGCTTGAAGAAGAAAACAGTTTAAATCCAAAGTTGCCCCAAAATTGGCCGGATGTCGATCCCAAAATTCAACAGTTTATTTGGCGCTTATTGGAGGTTGATACGCCATTTCCTAGTGCAGAAGTGGCTCGCCAGTCTTTGCCTCAGTTGTCTCGATCGCTACAGTTCATCGAGTCAGCAGAAATACAAGAAGAAGAAGATATTAAGCGCAAGCGTCGCTGGTGGTGGTTACTGTGGCTCTTGCTATTGTTGGGTTTGGGGAGTGGTTTAGGGTGGTGGTTACTGCGCCGATCCAATGGTATGGCAACTGCCCAAAATCCGAGGGTTTGCTGTGTTCAAGATGTAGCTGCTGTTCCCCAGGGACGGTTTCAGTATACAGCCGTGGGGAATGGGATTTGGAATTATGTACTCAAACAACCGAATTTGGTAGCGTTGGGACGGCGTTTGGAAACGGAGTTAGGGCAGCGTATTCCTAAGCTGGAGTTGGTGTATGAACCCGTGCAGTCTTTGGAAGAGGCTATTTCTACTGTGCGCGGCGATCGGGCTGATTTTGCCATTGCCTCAGCCATCAATGAACCGGATTTAGAAGCCAAACGAATTGCCTATGATGGATTAGTAATTTTTGTCCCGTTTAGTTACGAATTTCGCCGTAATTCTTTGCCTCGAACCTTGAATGGACAGTTGAGTTTGGATCGGGTCCGTCAGTTGTATACCGGGGAAGTAACAAATTGGCAAGAGTTGGGAGGCCCCGATTTACCGGTGAAGTTATATGTGCCCGAAAATCCCGAACTCATCCGTATCTTTGAGGAGCAGGTTTTGCAAGATCCGGGGGCGATCGCCGCCTTTCGTCAAGGGTTACCAAAACCGACAAACCCCGATGCTTTAGTCACTACGCCATCGGAGTCTACGATTTCTGTCCTACCGATTTTCGAGCTATTGCGAACAATATTAGCCGACTTTGAGGAACGGGAAATCGGTGGTATTGGCTTTGGGGCGATCGCCCAAGTTTTTGGCCAATGTTCCGTTTATCCCCTAGCCATTTCTACTGAGAATAAAACCGCCGTTCAACCCCTCATTCAAAATAACACTCAACCCCTGAATCCAGGAACCGACCTCTGCAATGATAAAGGCAGTTATTTCCCCCATGTAGAATTGTTTCAAACCGGTGAATATCCCTTGGCATATCCCCTCACCGTCGTTTATGCTCGTGATAACAGCCGTCCTCCTATCGGGCAAAAATTTGCTGAACTTCTGCAAACCGAAGAAATGCAAAACCTATTAGCAAAAACCGGCCTCATTCCCCTAAACCTCAGACCATGACCAATGAATATAATCCCCATAGCTCCTGGGAACCCATCGGCGATCCACATAAAGCGGCTGGGTTTACCATTCCTGCACCCTTCCAAACCCACCGCCGATCCACCGATCAAACGAATTTTGATACCTTACAAAAAGCCGCCCAAAAGATTCAAGACGATCCTTTGAAAGTCCAACAGCTAGCCGATCGAGTTTATGCATTATTACTCGAAGATTTACGTGAACAAAAACAACGTCAAGGATTGTATAAAGGACGCTTGTCATGAAGAAACCGAATCGCTATACCCAACATCGAGGCAACTACATTCTCACCAATCGGTTTTACGTTGAGATTGGTAATGAAATCAAAGCTTCTTTCAGTGAATGTTCGGGCTTCGGAGTCAATATGAAAAAAGAAACCTTACTTGAAGGGGGACTCAACGATCGCCAGCACATTTTGGTCGGCCATGCAGAATTCGACGATGTGACCTTAAAACGGGGAATGACCAACGATTTAACCTTCTGGAATTGGCTCTCACAAACCCTCAGTAGCTTTCCCAAAACGCGATATAACCTCAATATCCTCATGTTCAACCAAGCGGGTGAAACCCAGTTAGCGTGGTCGTTACTGGACGCAATACCCGTGAGTTGGAAAGCTCCTGCTTTGCAAGCAGACAGTTCTTCAGTGGCGATCGAAGAATTAACCCTAGCCTACGAGGGCATTGAGCTAATTTTATCTGGCCGCTAAACCAACCCGAAAAATTGAGATTACAACTTCATACCACCAGACTGAGCTGAAACAATAGACAAACAGCTATATTCAGACTTATGTAACTTCTAGTCAACCTAAAGGACTAAAGTATTGACTATGACAGAAAACGGAACACCAAACAACTTACCAGAAACGCCATTAGGCTTAAACTCTTCCTTACTCACCCATCATCCTCTAGGACAAAAATTTATTGCTCCCAAGTTTATCCAGCCCTTAGGAGCAATAAATATTAGTTTTGTGAACAACTCTATAATTCAAGGCATATTAATAGACGATATATTCCAGCAACAAAAATCACAAACATCCTCATTAATACAACATAAAGCTTTAACTCCACCTTCACTTCAAACCTCATTTTCTTCTGAAAAAAAAGTAGACAATACTCCTATTAAAACACCTGAAATTAATAAAGATATTTCACCTGAAAAATCCAGCCTTCAAAAAGCTTCATTTCCTAATTACGACACTTCATATCAACCCCAAGCAAAAAAAACATTAAACACCAATCAATCCCCCCCTGATATTTCACGAAGATCTCATAAAACAACTGAAATATTTCGTTCTATTATTACCTCATCAAATCCTCAAGGCACAACAAACAACCAGTTAAATCCTAGTTTTGAGACTAATAATCAATCTCCCTCGTCTACTATTGAACAAAAAAACAAAAAACAAAATACTTCGAGTAATCCCCCTCTTGAATACATTAATATTCAAAAAAAATATTCTTTGAATACAAATAAACAAGCAAATGATCCCCTTCAACTTTTTCGTAGAAAATCTCAAAAGAAAGAAACCATACAAGCAAAAGCCAATCAACATCTTCAACCCAAAATTCCAGAGCAATGGTCTAGCATAGAAGAATTGATAGGAGAAACTACACTCGCCTCAGAAAACCCAACGCCATCAATACAAAGAACAGAAGCCATTACTGACTCTTCTAGTACACAGGTCTCAAATAACCCAACGCCATCCGTACAAAGAACAGAAGAAATAACTGACTCTGCTGATACACAGGTCTCAGAAAACCCAACTCAATCGGTACAAAGAACAGAAGCCATCCCTGACTCTTCTGGCACACTTGCGTCAAATAACCCAACGCCATCAATACAAAGAACAGAAGAACCAACTCACTTCGCCTCAGAAAACTCAACTCCATTCGTACAAAGAACAGAAGAAACCACTGACTCTTCGGGTACACCGGCTTCAAATAACCCAACGCCATCTGTACAAAGAACAGAAGAAACCATTCCCTTCGCCTCAGAAAACTCAACTCCATCCGTACAAAGAACAGAAGAAATAACTCCCTTCGCCTCAAATAACCCAACGCCATCAATACAAAGAACAGAAGCCATCCCTGACTCTGCTGCTACACAGGTCTCAAATAACCCAACGCCATCTGTACAAAGAACAGAAGCCATCCCTGACTCTGCTGCTACACAGGTCTCAAATAACCCAACGCCATCAATACAAAGAACAGAAGCCATCCCTGACTCTTCGGGTACACGGGTCTCAGAAAACTCAACTCAATCGGTACAAAGAATAGAAGCCATCCCTGACTCTGCTGGTACACCGGCTTCAAATAACC